>JBGSVU010000131.1:0-2587 GCA_041752775.1 Pirellulaceae bacterium
AGTTTGTCAAGCGGATGACCCGGCATCGAACTTGAACTGCCGGGGATTGGCCCCATCGTCATGGCATGGCGGCTGATCGCAATGCAACCGTTCACGGGTCGATAACACATTGTCCATGTTTTAGGGGGTTAGCCCCGGTCCATGTTTTAGGGGGTCAGCCCCGCTTTTCGGCGGTACATGGGTGGACTAAAAAGGCGAGCAACCCGGCCGAAAAACCCGTCAGACACCGGCGAGTGAACGGCTACGACTGCGGCCAAAAAAAAAGCACGGCTACGATGCTGGGCACCGTAACCGTGCTTGCGGGAAATCAAATGGGGCCGAAACCCCTGGTGTCAAATGGTGTCAAAACCCCTGGTGCCTTGTCCAGATTGAATCTTTGGGGTTGTGGTGAACGTACGATGGACGTCCTCGTCCGTCGAATTTCGCAGTTTTCGACGGACGACGACGTCTATCGTATCCTGATTCATGAGCTTGACCGACCACTAGAGCGGGTGGGCGGACTCGAACCGCCGACAATCACGTTGGCAACGTGATGCTCTACCAACTGAGCTACACCCGCATCAATTCCTGCTCCATAGCCAATGGCACCATTCAAGTGGTTGGCCATTCGACCCGGTGAACATTCGACCTCTGCAATCAAACGCTTTACATGCTCATTATTCGGCAGAATCGCCGAAGTTCTGAACCCGCAAAGTCTACCGCTTGCGTATTTTGTTCGCAACCGCACCGGCCGCCATACGGTATTTTCAGCACCGGAAAGCGCCCTTCCAACTCCTTTCAATTTCACGAAATCGGGAGTGGCAAAACAGACCGCAACGCAAACCGGTCAAAACAGACTCCAGCCAATTCGGTTCCAAAACCGGCCCGGTAATCTGTTCCGGTTACGGATTATAGGACCTTTGCAGTTGTTTTCAAGTCTCCCGACAACGCGGCACCTGACCACTTTTACCCCGCGAATTCCTTGCGATTCGGCTGGGCCCCGGTTACACTTCCGCCGGGTCGCGGCTGTCAATTACAATGTTTAGACCCTTTCCCGGTTTCCAGGGTTCGCAAGTTGTTGGGTATTTTGGCAGGGGGAGACATCCAATGCTCAAAGCCAGATTGATTGTGGTTGGCGGAGAAGCGGCCAACAGGGAAATCGAAATGACCCAGCCGGCGATTATCGGTCGCGGCAGGGAGTGCACCATTCGTGTCCAGCACTCTTTGGTCAGTCGACTGCATTGCGAAATTCTGGAGCGCGAAGGCCGCCTGTTCGTTCGGGACCTGCAGTCGCTCAACGGCACTTTTGTCAACAACTTCCGGATTCAGGAAGAAGAGCCGCTGATGCCGGAACAGCTGTTGACCATCGGCAACATTACGTTTCGTGTGGCCTATGACCTCGTCAGGTCAGGCCCCCGTCTGGCCGATCCCCCAGCAGGAGCACTGACACAACGGGCCGTCCCGACGAAAGAACTGTGACCCGACCCGCCGCGGCTACTCTGCCAGTCACCGGCAAACAGTCTGATGAAAAAACGGCTCCCCAGCAGCAACCGCTTCGGCATCCGCCAGATTCATCGCCCCGCCAGAAATCCGGGCGCCACAATGTTGCCGACACGGCGACTGCCGATGGAGATTCGCCCCGCGTTGTTGCCAAAACGGCTGGCGAGTCTGACGTGCTGGATGATTTTGATTTCGCAAACGCGCCGTTCAAGTCGATTTCGGTCAGCGCGCTCGACGACTTGCCCCAACACCATCGCAATGTCAGCTTTGTGGGTCCGATCGACAGCCCCAACAACACCGAACCTGGCGAAATCGACACCGATGAAATCAGTGTGCTGGCTGAAAAAGTCGCGCGGGCACCCACCGTGGCCCCCGACGATTCCGCACTCGACTCATTTTTCAAAAAACTGCCACCCCGCTGAAACAGGGGAAACGCGAGCGCCCCCGCCCGCACGTTGCGAATTCCGCAATTCCAAACTGACACTCCGGCGAACTGCCGTCCGCTCGTTCGCACCCTGCAACCGGTTGGGGCGGGACCCGTTTTTCAATTCGTAAAACCGCTTGCAGCGTTTTACCCGCTACAATAAACCGTCCGTTCTCCATTTTGTCTGGTTGCTGGCCCCATGAGTCTTTCCGATTCCGACGACGCTGCCTTGATCGAATCCATTCGGGCCGGTCAATCCGATGCCTGGGAACAGCTGATTGCCCGCTACGAAGGCCGCCTGCTGGCCTATGTTCGCGGCCGGTTGTCCAACAAATCCGCAAGTGAAGATATTGTCCAGGAAACTTTTGTGGGGTTCCTGAACAGTCTGCCCAATTACGACGGTTCGCGTTCTCTCGACAATTACCTGTTTTCGATTTGCGGCTACAAACTGACAGACCATCTGCGGCGGGAAGGCCGCCGCCCGACGATTCCGATGAGCAGCGGCGAGGGCTCGGACGGACAATGGCAATTGCCGGGATCAGCCCGGGTCGCCAGCAGCATAGCCCGCAGCGCGGAGCGAAAAAAAATCGAACAGGATGCACTTGTCGATGCCCTGCGCGACCAGTTCGACCGCTGGTGCCTGCGGGGCGACTGGGTAAAACTGAAATGCATCGAGTTGCTGCT
>JBGSVU010000132.1:0-7404 GCA_041752775.1 Pirellulaceae bacterium
CATGTACGGGTACCGTTCGATGGAAATTCTTTCGCAACTGTGTCGCGATGACGAATCGGCGCTGGCCCATGAGTTTATCGACATTCCCGCCCGCAAAATCGTAAAGGACAATGTCGGGGAATTCCAGAAAGAACTGGCCTCGCGGATGGCCGGGGAATGATTCCGGCTGGATCCGGAACGGATTCCGCCACCGGATCGCAGCCATTGGTCTGTTTTTACAATCACCGCCAGTCACGACATCGCATGACCACCGGCCAGAAACCTGTCTTGCAGGTCGAGCGAATCTCAAAACGGTTTCCCGGAGTTGTTGCGCTCAACCAGGTCAGTCTGCAGCTCTATCCCGGCGAAATCCTGGCTGTCATCGGAGAAAACGGGGCCGGCAAGAGCACCTTGATGAAAATCCTGGCCGGGATTCAGACTCCCGACGATGGACAGATCCTGCTCGATGGCGAGGTCCGGCAGATCCAGTCCGTACAACAGGCCCAGCAACTGGGGATTTCACTTATCCATCAGGAACTGAATCTCTGTGCCAACCTGGATGTCGGAGCCAACATCTTTCTGGGGCGCGAGCCGGGTCGGTTTGGCTGGATCGACCGCAATGCCATCCGCCGGGAATCGCGGGTCGTGCTGGAAGCGATTGGCCTGGACGTTTCGCCCGACGTGCTGGCTGGTGAGCTGACGATTGGTCGCCAGCAGATGGTTGAGATCGCCAAGGCGGTTTCGACCCGTGCGAGGATTCTGATCATGGACGAACCCACATCCAGCCTTTCGCAGCGCGAAACCGGCAAACTTTTTGGCATTATCCGCGATTTGAAGTCCCGCGGTGTCAGCATCATTTACATCTCGCACCGCCTTGGGGAAGTCGAAGAACTGGCGGACCGGGTCGTTGTTCTGCGTGATGGCCAGAATGCAGGCGAGCTGAGGCGGGGAGAGATCAACCACGAACAGATGGTTCGGCATATGGTGGGTCGCGAGTTGGCGTCGTTTCATGTTCGAAAACCCGGACGGCGCGGGCCTTCCGTGTTGCAGCTGGATGGCATTCAGACCCAGGCTTTTCCGGGGCGCCCCGTCAGCCTGGAGGTGTTTGGTGGTGAAATTGTCGGGATGGCTGGACTGGTCGGTGCCGGCCGGACGGAATTGCTGACCACCATTTTCGGGATCACTCCGCCGCTGTCCGGCCAGATCCGTGTGGCGGGCCGGAATGTCCCGGTCAGGGACTGTCGCATTGCCATTCAGAATGGAATCGGACTGGTGCCCGAAGACCGCAAAGCACAGGGCGTTATTCTGGAAATGGCGATCCGCGAGAACATCACGTTGCCGACGCTCAGGCGGCTGGCGCGAATGGGCATGATTGACGCGAGGCGGGACCGTCAGAGGGCCAGTGAACTGCGGCAGCAACTGGGGATAAAATCGTCGTCGGTCGAAGTCCCCGCCAAACAGCTGTCCGGTGGAAATCAGCAAAAAATCGTGATCGCCAAGTGGCTGGCTCTCCAGCCCAGGCTGTTGCTGATGGACGAGCCAACACGGGGCGTTGATATTGGTGCAAAACAGGAGATTTACGGGTTGATGGACGAACTGGCCCAGTCGGGTGTGGCGATCCTGTTTGTTTCCAGCGACATGGAAGAAGTGCTGGGAATGTCCGACCGGATGCTGGTGATGCACGAAGGCAACCTGGCCGGGGAACTGGCCCGGCACGAATTCAGCGAAGAGGCGGTGATGAATCTTGCTACAGGCGTGGCCGCGGGCTCACCTGGCGGTGCCCCCCGACGGGCAGTGGGGAGCGGACGTCTGTGAAATCGAACAAGATCTTTGGGATTATCCTGCTGCTGGTTTTTGTTTGCGTCGCGACCGCGATGTTGAACGACAATTTTATCAGGCCGCTCAATCTGCAGAACATGATTCGTTCGAGTTCGATGTTCGCAATCATCGGAATCGGAGCCGTGTTTGTAATCGTAACGGGCGGAATCGACCTTTCAATCGGTTCGCTGATCGGACTGGTCGGATGCACGATGACGCTGACGGTCAAAGCCTGGATGGAACATCCACCAGCGGAGAATGGCAGTTTCCTGTTCCGGATGGTCGCGTTTGAGTTGTTGGCGATCGCGGCTGGCATTGCGGCCTTGGACTGGTTCCGGAATGGCCAGGCGCTACTGAAATTCCGGTTGCTGGCCGGACTGGTTTGCGGAGGGGCGTTGCTGTACCTGGGCAGCGTCTGGGTAGGGCAACAGGATTTGAGTGGCTGGGCGACGGTGACTGCTGCGGTGGTGGCCGCGTTGCTGGTTGCGTTGCATGCCGGCTGGTTGCACGGGATGTTGATTACCAAACTGCGTTTGCAGCCATTTATCGTGACGCTGTGTGGACTGATGTGTTATCGGGGGCTGACCCGGTTTTTTGCCGAAGACAAAACGCAGGGCTTTGGAACGCAGTACGACGATTCCCTGCGACTGCTGGCGACCGGGCGGCCGTGTACGATCACCTTTGTCCTGATGGTGGCCGCTGTCGTGGTGGCCCTGTTCGGGTTGTGGAAACTGCTGGCTGGTCTGCGGCGCGGGCGCGACGGGGCGGCGGTTTGGACTGGTGTCACCGCCCTGTTGTGCGGTGTGTTTCTGTTCGTCGTGACCAGTTCGCGGTACTGGGATGGATGGGAAACGGTTTATGGAAACACGATCTGCACGATTGGCTCGCAGGAATTCAGGTTTTTTGAGTTGAAACTGGGGCAGGAGGCGATTGAGCGCCCGGCCACTTTGATGGAGTACAGCTGGATTCCGATGGCCGGTTGCCTGCTGGGCCTGGGTGCAATCAATGTGCGCGCGCGGCTGCGCAGGCCACCCTCTGCCGATGGCATCAGTGCCGGCAGCTGGATGGCGTTTCTGGTTCCGTTCGCGGTTGTGATGGCCGCAGCGACCGGGTTATTCCTGACTCAGCGCTGGATTGCTGGCGAGGCGATTGCTGTCCCGCGAGTCATGCCCTGGCAAAGTGGTGCCGACTGGAACACCTGGGGAAAGATCGCTTCCGTGTTCGGGCTGATGGCGGTCGTGATGTTCGGGGTGGTTCGAATGGGCAAATCGTGGACGCAGGCCACGGGTCCTGCCGGCAAATCGTTGTGGCTGGCGACCGGATTTTTTGCGGTTCTGTGGCTACTGAGCCAGACGGCAATCAACGAAACCCGGGTTCAGACGCCGTTCTTTTTTCTGGTCGCGATCGGATCGGTATCGGCGATTGTATTGAACAAGACGGTTCACGGCCGGTATCTGCTGGCGCTGGGAAACAGCGAAGAAGCGGCCCGGTTCAGCGGCATCGACATCGACCGGATGAAAATCGTCGCCTATACCATCTGCGCCGGATGTGCCGGACTGGGTGGCGTCCTGTTCACTCTCGATTCCAACAACGTCGAGCCGTCCTCGCATGGGAATTTTTACGAACTGTATGCCATCGCGGCAGCGGTTCTGGGAGGATGTTCGCTGCGTGGCGGAGAGGGCTCGATACTGGGTGTTGTGATTGGTGCCGCGATCATGCGGGTGTTGCAGAATGCACCCAACATGATCGGTATCCCGATGCAACTGGAACTGTTCACGATGGGCATCGTGATTCTGACGGGAGTGATTGCCGACGAGACCTCGCGCCGAATGAATGCACGGAGAGACCAGAAGGCCGCCGACACGACTGGGCAACGTCACCCTGCGGGTGACGGTCACTGATCTGCCCCGGGTCACGGCGTGAATCATCCAGGACAGAGGGTTGATTCGGGGCCGTTTGCCGGCAATGTGCGACCGGGGTGGTCCGCGACCGGATTAGGCGGTATTCCCGGTATTCCCGGTATTCCCGGTGTTCCCGCCAGCCGGTGGAGTGACGCGGGAATACGGACGAAGTCAGCGTGTCAGGTTTTCGGTGCCGACTCCGGATCAGGTTTGAATACCACGACTGCGAGAGGCGGCAGAGTGATCGTGATGCTGTGCGGGCGATTGTGAAATCCGACGGGTTCGGAAGTGACAGGCAGGGGATTGCCCAGGTTGGAGCCTTCATAAAAACGGGAGTCACTGTTGAATGTTTCCCGGTAGACGGCCGCTCCGGGAACACCCACGCGAAAATCCCTGCGAACAACCGGCGTGAAATTGCAGACCGTCAACAGGTGTTCGCCAGCGCGATTTTTGCGGATCCAGCTCAGGACACTGTTCTGGTGATTGTGGCAATCGATCCATTCGAATCCGGACTGGTCAAAATCCAGTTCGTGCAGCGGAGTTTCGCTGCGGTACATCTTGTTCAGGTCAGTGACCAGTTTCTGGATTCCGGCATGACGCGGGTGTTCCAGCAGTTTCCAGTTCAGTTCATGGTTGCAGTTCCACTCGGTGAACTGGGCGAATTCGTTACCCATAAACAACAGCTTTTTGCCGGGGTGCATCCACATGTAGCTGTACAGCAGCCGCAGGTTGGCAAATTTCTGCCACAGGTCACCCGGCATCTGGTCGATTAGCGAGCCCTTGCCGTGCACGACTTCATCATGAGAAAACGGCAACAGGAAGTTTTCCGAAAACGCGTAAACCAGGCTGAAGGTCAGCGAATCGTGGTGATACTGCCGGTGGACCGGATCATTGCGAAAATACCGCAGGGTATCGTTCATCCAGCCCATATTCCACTTGATGTCAAATCCCAGGCCACCCGAGCGGACCGGGCGACTGACGCCACCCCAGGCCGTGGACTCCTCGGCGATAGTCAACACTCCGGGAAACTGTTCATGGACCTGCTGGTTGAATTCCTTGAGAAACTCAATGGCTTCGAGGTTTTCCCTGCCACCGTGACGATTGGGAATCCACTGGCCGGATTTGCGGCTGTAGTCGAGGTACAGCATGGACGCGACGGCATCGACGCGCAATCCATCGATGTGGTATTTGTCCAGCCAGAACAGCGCGTTGGCCACCAGGAAATTGCGGACTTCGTTTCGCCCGTAATTGAAAATCAGGGTATCCCAGTCGGGGTGTTCGCCCTGGCGGGGATCGGCGTGCTCGAACAGGGCGGTACCATCGAAACGGGCCAGCCCATGGGCGTCACGGGGAAAATGGGCCGGGACCCAGTCGATTATCACGCCAATGCCGCTGGCGTGACAATAGTCCACAAAGTACATCAGATCATCGGGTGTGCCATAGCGGCTGGTGGCGGCATAATACCCCACAGTCTGGTAACCCCAGCTGCCGGTGTAGGGATGCTCGCTGACGGGGAGCAGTTCCAGATGGGTAAAACCGGTCTTGTGACAATATTCGACCAGTTCGTGCGCGAGTTCCCGGTAGTTGATCCAGCCGTTGACCGCGGTGTGCTTCTGCCGCCAGCTGCCGAGGTGGACTTCGTAAATTGACATCGGCCGGCTGGCCACACTGCCCGGGGTTCGTGATTCCATCCAGCGGTTGTCGGTCCACTGGAACCGGTCGAGGTCGGTCACCCGACTGGCGGTACGGGGCGGGATTTCTGCCGAGAAACCAAACGGGTCGCATTTGTCGATTTGCCGGCCGCGCGCGTCGGTCAAACGGAATTTGTACAGCGTGTCGACGCCGGCGCCAGGTACGAACAGTTGCCAGATTCCGCCACTGCCGGCGCGTTGCATGTCAAAATTGTCAGCCCGCCAGCCATTGAAATCGCCCACCACGGCAACGTTTTTTGCATTGGGAGCCCAGACCGCAAAGTGGACTCCGGAAGTTTCGCGGTTGCCGGATGCCGGGTTGCCGGATGCCGGGATCTTTTGCAGGTGGGCGCCCAGATGATTGTAGATCTGGTAATGACGGCCTTCGCCAAACAGGTGTTGATCGAGGTCGCTGAGCATCAAGGAAGCGTGGGGGGCGAAACGTTCTGGGGGTAGAGAAAGCACAGTACCATTATTCATGCAGGGGGTGGGCTCGCCAACCGGGATGCTGTTTGAGAAGGCAGTTTTCATTTCGCGTCCCAGGTTGGTTTCAAACGGACAATTGGCTGGAGACGGCTACAAATTGGCAGCGAAACCCGCCCGGGCCAGGCTGGACATTTTTCCTGCGAGCGCACCGGACAATTCGCGCACCTTTTTTCGCAGCAGCGACGGGGCGGTCGCGTGCAGGCGAATTTCGCGGGATTCGGCCACCGGCTGACGGACGTTCTGGCAGGTCGCATCGACGCGCCAGATGCGGCAATCCACCCGGTGAATGTTCATGGCCCGGTCGATGCGTTGCCACAAGTCACAGTTTTTGACCGGGCACATCTCGCCGAACCGCTCCCAGCGCCAGTTGCTTTCTTTCCATGCTGCCAGACCATTGCGAATTCCACGGCCGACATGGCGGCTGGTGGTGACAAGCGTCACTTGCGACGGCTGGTCCAGGGCCTCCAGCCCGCGCACGACCGACAACAGTTGCAAACGTTCGCCGCCAATGCCTGGTTCATCGTCCGCTGCTTCGATTCGGGCCGGGCCACCGCGCTGCTGCAAAACAAACTGCCAGCGTCCGCCATCTTCACCCGCGCCTGCGGGAAAGACTTCAGTCAGCAACAAATAAAGGGGGAGTTCCAGGTTCATTGGCAAACTTCCAGTTTTGATCCAGACGGTTTCTATCCGGACAATCCGTTGTCGGTCGTGCCATTCCATGAACGATTGACAACAGGACTATCGTCGCGTCCTGGCCAGTCGCTCAACTCCAGCTGACCGTTTTTTTCAAATCAGTTTCACACCGCCCCAAAGAAACGGAACATCCGGAAAATTCCGGACTGATTCCGGGGCTCGTCCCGTTCAGTGAAAACGGCGGCGACTGGATCCGGCCGGACCAAACCGGAGTGACTCCATCCAGAAGCGGGGGCTGAGCATGTCGTGGCTCATCATCCGCCATCCCCCGCAACAGCGGCAGCGAAAAGGTCCCAGCAGCAGAATCAAACCGAGGCTGAAGCCAAGCACAATGTTGAAATACCACGTGCCGCGCAGGCCATGGAAATGCCGGTCATCGCGATGACAGCGGAAACAGTACAAGACCCGGTCGTTGCTGGATCGCGGCAGGCCGTCACCCAACCGGTCCACCTCGTCAGAGGGATGGAATGCTGCGGACGCCATGTTTCCGCGGTCATTATTGCCGCGGTCATTATTGCCACGGTCACTATTGCCGCGGTCATTCCGTCCCGGCACGTTCGAAAGTGCAGCGCCATCGTCACCGGACGGTGCAGAAGGCTGCATCGGTACTTCTCTGTCAGTCATTAAGGCAAGTTCCCGCAAGTGGCCGCGACGGGCAGGACGCATTCCAGCGATTCCCGTCCGCGACGATACAGGAATATTATAACAGGTTGCGCAACACGGTCTGCAAAATTCCGCCATTGTGGAAATAGTCCATTTCCACCGGGGTATCGATGCGGATTATGGCGGGAAAAGTCGTATGGGAGCCATCCGCACGGTGAGCCGTGACGGTAATC
>JBGSVU010000133.1:0-1766 GCA_041752775.1 Pirellulaceae bacterium
CATTTTTGAGCCAACTCCTGGAGAGCGATGAAAACTGCGATTGTGATTCCTGCCCGGATCGGTTCGACCCGGCTGCCCGAAAAAATGCTGCTGGACGAGACCGGCAAAACGCTGGTGCAGCATACGTGGGAAAACGCCTGCGCAGCCAATTGTGCCGACGCGATTTTTATTGCAACCGATTCCGGCCGGATCGCCGAAGTGGCAGCCGGGTTTGGCGCCAGAGTCGAGATGACCGATGCGAGTCTGCCCAGTGGCACCGACCGTGTGGCTGTGGTCGCCAGTCGACATCCCGGGTACGAACTGTGGGTCAACCTGCAGGGGGATGAACCCGAAATGGCTGCCGGCAACATTCAAATGGCGGTCCAGCTGATGGTGTCCAGTCCCGGATGGGCGGTTACTACCGTAGCGATACCGTTGCGGGAAAAAAACGCCCTCGACGACCCGGCTGTCGTCAAGGTCGTGGTGGATTGCCGTGGCCGGGCGATGTATTTCAGTCGCAGTCCGATTCCCCATCCGCGCAACTTTACTCCTGCAATGTTGATGTCGGATCCACCGCTGTGGCTGCAGCATTTGGGGCTGTACGTTTACCGTCGGGATTTTTTGCCGCAGCTGGGGCTGATGCCCCCTTCGCCTGCGGAAAAAACCGAGTCGCTGGAACAGCTTCGTTTTTTGCAGGCCGGCCACGCGATTGGGGTGGCGGTAGCGCAGCAGGGTTCCCGCGGGATCGACACCCTGGAGGATTATCGGGCGTTTGTCAGTCGCGTGGGCAATTGTTAGAATTTGGTGAAACCGGTCCCGGTGGCCTTGTTTTGGCCACTTTGGGTTTCACGGCAGCACTCGATCAGGGCGGATAAATGACAAAATTCATTTTTGTGACGGGCGGCGTGGTCAGCTCGTTGGGAAAAGGACTTTCCAGTGCGTCGATTGGCATGTTGCTGGAACGTCGCGGCCTGCGCGTTCGCATGCAGAAACTGGACCCGTACATCAACGTCGATCCGGGCACGATGAGTCCCTACCAGCACGGCGAAGTCTACGTGCTGGACGATGGCAGCGAAACCGATCTGGACCTCGGTCATTACGAACGCTTTACGCACGGCCCGCTGACTCGCGATTCGAACTATACCACCGGGCAGATCTACCTGCGTGTCATTGAGCGGGAGCGTCGCGGGGAATTTCTGGGCCAGACCGTTCAGGTGATTCCGCACATCACCAACGAGATCAAACGCTGCATTGCGAAACTGGGTGGCGATGATGTCGATGTTGTGATTACCGAAATTGGCGGCACGGTGGGAGATATCGAAAGCCTTCCTTTTCTGGAGTCGATCCGCCAGTTTGCGCTCGATGTCGGCAAGGAAAACTGCCTGTACATTCACCTCACGCTGATCCCTTATCTGAAAGCGGCGGGAGAGCTGAAAACCAAACCCACCCAGCACTCGGTAGGTCAGCTGCGCCAGATCGGCGTGCAACCCGACATACTGATTTGTCGCAGCGAGTGCGAACTGCCCCGCTCGGACAGGGAGAAAATTGCCCTGTTCTGCAACGTTCCCCTGGAAGCCGTGATCGAAGAACGCGACAAGGAATTTTCGATTTACGAAGTCCCGCTCAGCCTGGTCGATCACGGGCTGGATGACCTGATCGTCAAGAAACTCGGTTTTCCCTCCCGTTCGGTCGACATGGACGACTGGCGGGAACTGCTGCACGGTTTGCGAAACCCTGTCGGCGAAATCAGCATCGCGGTGGTGGGCAAGTACGCCGCGCACAAGGAC
>JBGSVU010000134.1:0-2012 GCA_041752775.1 Pirellulaceae bacterium
TCATCGCAGAGCACACCGCGCCGAAATGAAACACTCACCTCGCTGCAGGCACTCTCGCTGCTGAACAACCAGTTCAGCCTCGTGATGGCCGAACGGTTTGCCAGTCGGCTGGAACAAACCAGCGACGACCCGGCGAAACAGGTGAAACAGGCGATGGAGCTGGTTGTTCAGCGCGCACCCACGGAAACCGAAACCAGAGAACTGGTCGCCTATGCCCAGGCCCACGGAATGGAGCACCTGTGCCGGATTCTGTTTAACCTGAGTGAGTTCGTTTTTGTGGACTGACTGGGTGAACGCGATTTTCTTCCGGGTATAATCGGACTCTGGTCGTACTCCCTGCGGCTCACGCGAGGGGGCGACGGCAGAGCCCGAAAACCGGAAAAGGCCGGGCTGGAATTTCGGATCCGGAATGCGGGACCGGGTTCGACTTCGGAGCAGTTCTGCGCACAGGACAGGTGGACGATGTTTGGCAGACGGGAATTTTTGAACCAATGCGGGTCGGGACTGGGTGCGCTGGCACTGGTCGCCATGCTGCAGGATGAAGCGCGAGAAACGGGGGACGGAGCAGTCCGTGTTCTGCATTTCCCACCCAAAGCCAAACGCGTTGTGCAGTTGTTCATGGCGGGAGCAGCCAGTCATATCGATTTGTGGGACCACAAACCACTGCTGGAAAAACTGCATGGTCAGCCGTCGGATTTCGGTGAACATGTCGAGGCCTTTCAGGATGGCCTCGGACCGTGGATGAAGTCACCTTTCAAATTTTCGCCCTGCGGACAGTCGGGGAAAATGTTGAGCGAGGTCGTGGCGCCGCTGGGCGAGTGCGTGGATGACATCGCTTTCATTCACAATATGGTTGGCAAAACCGGAGTACAGTCCCAGGCCACCTATTTGCAGGCCACTGGTTTTCAGCGTCCGGGATTTCCTGGCATGGGTTCCTGGATCAGCTACGGGCTGGGTTCGATGAATGACAACCTCCCGACGTTTGTGGTGCTGCCCGATCACCGGGGATATGCGAGCAACGGTCCCAAGAACTGGGGATCGGCCTTTCTCCCCGCCAGCTCGCAGGGCACCACCATTTTTCCCGAGCGCGAAATCCCGGTCGCCGACCTGCAGCCCCCAGCCGGTTTTGTGACACCCGCTGGTGACAGCGAGGGCCTGGCGCTGCTGAACCGGATGAACGAACGGTACGCCCGGCAACATCCCGATGATTCACGACTGGAGGCGCGGATTCGTTCCTACGAACTGGCCGCCGCCATGCAATTGAGCGCGCCCGATGCGCTGGACATTTCTGGCGAATCCGCGGCGACGCTGAAAATGTACGGGCTGGACCGTCCCGGCGCGACTTATCCCGACGAAATCAATCCCGCTGAAGAAGCCGCGTACTTCGGCCGCAAATGCCTGATCGCGCGGCGCTTGCTGGAACGGGGGGTCCGCTTCGTTCAGATCTGGTCGGGCAATGACAACAGTTTCCCGCGCCGCAACTGGGATTCCCATGAAAATCTCGCGCGGGAACATGGACCACTGGCTTTGGGTATGGCGACCGGAACCGCGGCATTGATCAGGGACCTGAAACAGCGGGGCCTGCTGGATGACACCATCGTGTTGTGGACCACCGAATTTGGAAGGATGCCCAGTTCCCAGGGGGGGACCGGCCGCGACCACAATCCCCATGTCTTCACCAACTGGATGTGCGGCGGCGGAATTCGGGGCGGCATCTCACATGGCGCTTCCGATCAGTGGGGCTTCAAACCTCTCGATCGCGCCAACCCAACGGAGGTTTACGATATCCATGCCACAATCCTGCACCAGCTGGGAATCGACCACAAACGGCTGACCGTCCGCCACGATGGAATCGATCGCCGGCTGACCGACGTGCATGGTCGTGTGCTTGAGGAAATTGTCTGACGGTGCCAAGTGCCAGAATTTTCATTAACCCTGGCACTTCGGATCAGTCTGCCCCTGCACACCTTCGACCAGCCCAACCTGCCCCCTGATCCCGTTTCCCGCACCCG
>JBGSVU010000135.1:0-4328 GCA_041752775.1 Pirellulaceae bacterium
GAGATCGCCAACATCGACCGGTGAACCGGCATGTTTTTCAGCTGCGTGTAGATCAACAGCCCGAAGCCGAGGCCCAACGCACTGATTAGCAACCCGCCGTACAGCAACTCCTTGCCGTTCACACCCAGAAAATCGACACTCGCCAAATCGGGCAGTTTCAGGTTGGCTTCACCGCCGGCACCTTCCAGCCCGAACAGCGGCGATGTCATCATCGAGAACGCAAACAAAACCAGCGCTGGCAAACAGAAACGGAAACTGTGCTTGATCGAAGACTTCATGAGCAGTTACTTTTTTCCGACTTGAAGGGTCCGTACTTTTCCCAAAGACACCATAGTGTGAACAGATTCGCGTTTTTTGCAAGGTGACCTGTCAGGGCCCCACTGCGACAAAAAATGCAATCAGAACGACTACGTTTCGGGGACCGATCCCGATCCCCTGCCGGGCAACCTCAAACCGGCTGCTTTCCAGCCCCAGCCATCAGTCAGGTTCCGTGAACAGCTTCGATTGCCCAGTCTGCCCGGTCAGCGTCCGGGGGCCAAAACGGACTGAGACCAGCGGGCCCGGGCCTGTCTCCGGACGGGAATGTAACAGGGCGTTACCGTTCAAAGACAATTTCATGGGGGATTTTTTTGCGCAACTCGGCGAGATGCCGCTGGATCGCTTCGTCATGGCGGACCTCCAGCAGCTTTTTCCGTATCTCTGGCTGGGCATCCCGAAAAGGCGTCGTGTGGGCCTGTTCGCGCTCAATGACGCGGACAATGTGCAGCCCCACGGCACTTTCAATCACGTCACTCAGATAATCCACCGGCAAGGCAAAAATCTGCGTATCCAGTTCCTTGCTGACCAGGCTTCCTTCGGTCGTCCAGTCATACTGGCCACCGTCAGTCGCTGTCAAACCATGCGAAAACTCTTTGGCGACTTCCTGAAATGAGGCCCCATACAGCACCTTGTCGCCCATTTTGTTGATCGCACTCCGCGCCGTGGCGGCGTCCGGAAACCGGCTGGTCAGGACCATCAGCTCCTCCCACCGCGCCCGCGACGGGTGCTGAAACTGCTGGATGTTGTCGCGGTAATACTGCAGCAGCTCCGCGTGCGAAATGTCTTCGTTGACTTTCAGTTTTTCCCTGAGGAAATGCTGAGCCAGCTGTTCCCGCGCCCAGTTCCGGCGAAACTGCCGCAGGGAACTTCCCAGCGACCGCAAATGGGCGTCATAACCATTGGCTGATTCAATTTTGGACCGCTGCAGCAGCTGCGGCAGGACTTTTTCGTCAAAGTCGCCTTCGGCCTGCTCCAGAATCTTCTCCACATCGACACCATCGGGCAGTTGTGCGATGCCATCCTGGTACAGCATGCGTGCCTCGACAAAACGGTCGGCCAGCACGGCAATCACGTTGCGCCGCTCCCGTTCAAAAATCTCTGGCGGGGCACCCACCAGGTTCTGGTTCAGAATCTGGTTGACTTCCAGCAACATGTCGCCAACCAGAATCGGTTCGTTACCGACAATCGCCACGACCTCGCCGGGCTGAAAGGGTTTGCCAGGCAGATCACCGCCGTGAGTCGACACAAGCCGTCCGCCGGCCGGTGGCGTCACGGTTCCGGTTTCGCCACTTGCGGGATCCTGTTTGGCAGAAGACCGCTCCGTCCCGGCATCAAAAACGTTGGCCTGATAGTACGGATCGCCCGACCCGCGTCCGGGCTGGGCAGTAACGGCCGGGGTGGCACAGCCCCCAACCAGCGTCGCGAGGGCCAGCATATAAAATCGGGTTGCAGGGAGTCTGGTTCCGTTTCCGCGCATGATGCAACGCTGCTTGCCAGATGGACTGTGGAATGTTTCCTTCGTGTGGAAACAATCGCGGAGGCTAGATCATCAGGCTTTCAGCTGCAAGAGCGATTTCACCAGCGCCAGCATCTGCGATGGTGCCATCGTCAGGCTTTTCAGCGTCACGTACGCCTTGCGGTCATCGACGATCCGGATCACGCCGGGCCGCCGGTTGGCCAGCTGGGCAAAACGTTCGCGATTGCGAAACCCGAAGCCAAGGTATTTGTCTTCGAGAAAGATCCGTTCGACTTGCCACATCGCGGCCTCAAGGCGGATTTCGCACAGTGCCAGCAACCGCTCTGCGGGCGGAGGAAGTGGGCCGAAACGGTCGCGGATTTCTTGCCGGATTTCAACAATCTGGTCAAAGTTCTCGACACGGGTCAGCCGCCGGTAAAGATCGATTTTCTGTCTTCCGTCCGTGATGAATTCATCCGGCAGGAACGCTTCGACCGGCAAATCGATGTCGATGTCGGTCGAAAGTCGGGCGGGCAGCTGCCGCAAGCGGCGAACAGCCGACTCCAGCAGCTGGCAGTACAGTTCGTAACCGACCGCAGCAATGTGGCCACTCTGTTCGGTCCCCAGCAGGTTGCCCGTCCCGCGGATCTCCAGATCCCGCATTGAAATGGCAAACCCGGCGCCCATTTCGCTGAAGGTCTCAATCGCCTGCAACCGTTTGGCCGCGTTCGGTGTGATCTGGCGCTGGGGATCCAGCAGCAGATAACAGTATGCCTGGTGTTTGTAGCGGCCGACCCGTCCCCGCAACTGGTGCAGGTCGCTCAATCCATAGCGGTCCGCTTCGTCGATAAACATCGTGTTTGCGTTGGGGATGTCCAGCCCGCTTTCGATGATCGTGGTGGCGAGCAGGATATCGTAACGGCCGTTGATAAAATCCGTCATCACGGCCTCCAGTTCGCCTTCGTCCATCTGTCCATGGCCGACGCAGATCGAGGCTTCGGGGACGAGGGACTGCAGGCGGGCCTGCAACAGGTGAATGTCGTTGACCCGGTTGTGGACGAAATAAATCTGCCCCCCGCGATTCAACTCGCGCAACACGGCGGTGCGAATCAGTTCATTGTTGAAACGTGTGACTTTGGTCTCCACCGCCATGCGGGCCTCGGGCGGAGTTTCCAGGTTTGCGATGTCGCGGACACCGACCAGCGACATGTGCAGCGTGCGCGGAATCGGCGTCGCCGACATGGTCAACACGTCGATCGCGCTGCGGAGCGCTTTCAGGCGTTCCTTGTGCGCCACGCCGAAACGCTGTTCCTCGTCGATGATGGCCAGTCCCAAATTGCAGAATTTCACATCCTGCGATACCAGGCGATGCGTTCCGATGACGATATCGACGGCACCGGAGGCGAGGCCCGCGAGATTTTCCCGCTCCTCTTCGCGGGTACAGAAACGGCTCAACTTGGCGATTCGAACCGGAAACTCGACCATCCGTTCCCTGAACGTGCGGTAATGCTGTTCCGCAAGGATTGTCGTGGGGACCAGCATCGCGACCTGAAAGCCGTTTTCAACCGCCTTGAAAGCCGCCCGCATCGCCACTTCGGTTTTTCCGAATCCCACGTCACCGCACAACAGCCGGTCCATCGGCCGGCCCGACTCCATGTCGTTTTTGATGGCCACGATGGCATTCAGCTGGTCAGGCGTCTCGCGGTAAGGAAAGGAATGCTCAAATTCATGTTGCCATGCGGTGTCGTCGCGACAGGCAATCCCCGGCCGCGACGCGCGGGCGGCCTGCAGTTCAAGCATCTCGGCGGCCAGATCGGAGACGGCCTGCTCGGCGGCCTTGCGCTGTTTGATCCAGTTCTGCCCGCCGATTTTCGCGAGCACCGGCCGGGTTTTGGTGCCGCCCACATATTTCTGCACGAGGTCGATTCGCGCGGCGGGAACATAAATCCGGGTGCCACCGTGAAATTCCAGTTCCAGATGTTCGGTCAGCTGGCCTTCGCGATCCAGCATTCGCAAACCGCGGAAGCGGCCGATCCCGTGGGCGAGGTGGACGATCAGGTCCCCGTCACGCAATGAGAGAAAACTGTCGATCGCCTTGCTTTGCCTGCGGGCCTTGCCGCGCCGCAACTCGCCCCGGCTGAACATCTGGTCACAGCCCACCACACAGACTTTTTCGTCACGCAGCCGGTAGGCGTGATGAACGCAACCGACCGACAGGTGGAGTCGCCCGGTTGCCGCCGTTTTTGTTGTCGACAGAATTTCCAGGACCCGTTCCAGTTCGCCCGCGACCCGCGCCACCACATGCACGCTGGAATCGGCACCGATCCTGTCGATCGCCGCGCGCAACTCGGCCATGTCGCCGCCGAATTTCTCAATCGATTCCGACTGCATCCGCCAGCTGTTTTCCAGCGGTCCAGCCGCCATCCGGACCACGGCCGCCATCGGCATCCGGCCCAGTGACTGCTGGTGCGCATCGGGCGAAAACAACAGCTCCGGATCAGCAAAGCGATCGATGTACTGGTGCATCTGGTCGCGAATTTCGGCCGGCTCCAGT
>JBGSVU010000136.1:0-5888 GCA_041752775.1 Pirellulaceae bacterium
CGGCTTGGTCAGAAAATCGTAGGCTCCCATTTTGATGCACACTACGGCATTTTCGATCGTTCCTCCGCCGGTCAGCATGATCACCTGGGGACGCGGGTCCAGTTCCATCAGATGGCCCAGCACTTCAGTCCCGTTCATGCCCGGCATGTGGATGTCCAGCACGACAACGTCGAAGCTCCGGTTGGAAACTATGTTCAGCGCCTCCTCACCATCCTCCGACTGTTCCACGCGAAATCCCATTCTCCTGAAATACCGGAAAGCCGAATCGCGAAATACCGTTTCGTCATCCACGATCAACAGGTCGATGTTCACGGTTTTGGCCTGGGTGTCCGGTTGGTCAACTGTTTTGGTGGTCATCGTCGATATCACCTTTAATTTAACAGGGGAAATTCCCGGCCGGCACCAATCAGTCCGGACAGGATGATTGTCAAAATCGACTCAATAATTCTGCCGAAACCGAAATCACTGCGCGGAAGCAATGCGCGCACCGGGCGAAAACGCCCATGCTCAATGGCAGCACAAGATCCGGAATCCCTGTCGATCCCGCAACAAAGCCTGGCTGTTTCCACAATCCGTTGCGTTAGCGGGTTCCCGGAAACGGGACAGTTGCATCTGTTGTGCCAGAGCTGGGAAGAAGCCCGTTTGCGATCGGCACTGTGGCAGGTAGAAATTCGACACGCCGACCGCAAGGCGATCCCGGGTGGGGAATGGTGTCACTGAAATGGGGGCGGGGGACGAGGCCTCGAAGGGACGGCCGGCCTGTCCAGAAAATAGGTGCCCCTGCCAGACAGGCCGGCAGGGGCCAGAGGGAACAGGATGGTGGTGACGTTGTCCCGTCAATTGCCGCCAATATCAAGACTGGACAGGCCGCCCACCGACGACTGTACAGTAACGGATCGCAGGGCCGCGGTTTTGGCTGTTGCGGTTTCAGCGGTTGCGACAGGCGTCAGGTTTTGACGGAGATTTTGCGCTGTTTGGCACCTTCGGCTTTCGGGATGGTGATATTCAATACTCCGTTCCGGAATTCGGCGACGGCCTCGTCTTCGTTCACGGAATTGGGCAGCAGAACCGACCGGCAGAAAGAACCGGAGTACCGTTCGACCCGGTGGTAACGACGGGCTTCGTCTTTTTCCTCGTTCTCTTCCGTGCGTTGTCCCCGCACGGTCAGGGTGTTGTTCTCAACCTGAATGTCGACGTCCTTTGCATCGACGACAGGTAAATCCATTTTGACTTCAAAGGCCTGATCCGTTTCGACAACGTCCATGGCGGTATTCATCAAACTGGACATATCCCCATTCGTGTCGGAAGAGTACTTTTCCGACAGTTCGTCAAAGAGCGAAACAGGGAAGAACCTGCGAAGAGGTGACTGAACAGCCGGGCTGGGTTTGCGAATGGTCAAGGCGGTTTTCATTGGAATCGGACTCCAATAAAAAGCAGAAAAGGTGAAAAGAGAAAACAATGACGTGTTTGGCGAATCGGTGCTGCCCATCACGTTGTGTTCGGTTGGGCAGACCGTTACCTGCCTGTCCCGATCTCGCCTGTGGGACTGGCAACCACGATGCGGTTTTCGATTCGAATGTCGTGACCCAGTCTTTTGACGGCCTCCTGGACCAGTTGCTTCAGGAAAAATGAAGGCAGCCGCCCCTGGATTTGCAGGCAAGGGTTTGTGCATTGGAACTGGACCCAGTCGGACCTCCCCAGAAAATTGGGATGAGCGGCCAAAATGGCTTTGGCGCGGGACTCGATCCATTGATCCTGACTGGTGCTTCCGGGGCACATCTCCGAAGTCCCACCACCATGCGAAGATCGAGGGTGCAGCGACAGGCTGGTAGACGGTGACTCAAGTATTGCAGTGGCCATCGGGAGGGTCCTTTCAGTCGGGTTGTCGATCGGCCTGTTCCTTGCAACGGTCATGCCATTCAGGTTGCGAAAAACCGGATTGTGAGATTCCTGTTGATTGTCCGAAGCAAGGAAGTCAAGACGTCAGTACTTCGGCACGCACCAGGGCAAATTCGCACGGCAGGGTGAGCGGAAATGGACTTGGACGTCCGCGAGAAACTTTTCGGAAGCGACGCTTCAGTGTGCGGGCGGAATGTTTCGTTCTGGCTCTTCCAGCGTGAGGTCCGCTTCAGACGGTTTCCTGGAAGCGAAGTCGGCAGGGCCGATGTACAGCATCGCAGGGATTTGGCACCGCAATTGCATCTGTTCAAAACAAGAGCGAGTTCGACTGAGTCGGTCTCTCCGGGATGGGGCCTGCGTTTCCCTGTCTGGCCCGGGTTGCTGGCAACGAATGTGAATCAGCGAAGGAACACTGCGTTCAACTTGTAAGGACAGAAGAATGAAATGTCTGATAATTTACGCCTCAAGGTTCGGCCAAACTGAAAGAATCGCGCAGCGAATCGCTGAAACGATGCGATCCGCGCAGGCTCTCGTGGACGTTCACAGTGCCGACTCCCAGGCGGTTCCTGGCGATATAGGGGATTATGACATCGTGGTCGCGGGATCGCCGATTTACTTCGGCAAACATTCCCGGTTGATCGAACAAACCATTTCCAGGCAGCTGGCGATGTTGCAACAGAAGACAGGCGGCTTTTTTTCCGTCAGCCTCTCCGCCAGCGGGGGGCAAAAACAGCAAGAGGACGCCAACCGCTGTATCAGCGAGTTTCTTGAAAAGTTGGGCTGGAAACCGGATGTAAAGTCAATGTTCGGTGGAGGCTTGCCCTATCGCAAATATGGCTGGCTGACCCGAATGCTCATGAAATGGGTCTCCGGACGCGAAGGCGGTGACATCGACACATCGCGCGATCACGAATACACCGACTGGAATGCAGTGGATGGCTTTGCGCTGGATCTGATGGCGATTGCCTCGTCTGGCCGGGCCGAAACGCGGGAGGTTGATGTCGCGGAACCGGAAGTCGGCGAACTCGCTCGGGTAATGGATTACGACCCGCCGGCAGCCTATGGGTAGCGCAGTTTATGGAAAACGTGCTGGAAAAATGCCGGGGTGGCTGCCGCTTTCCCTTTCCGCCTTGTGGCAGACCGGGCTGGCGGCGTTGGCATGTACAGGGCTTTGTTGGCTGTCCTTTCTGCCCAATGATGTTAGAGTAATACCATGAAAAACAAGAACAGGTGATGGATTCCAGGGCTCTGGTCTCCGTATTCGCGGATTTTGCGACGGCAAGGAGTGTCGTTGAAAAACTGTACGAATCGGGATTTGTTGCCAACAGGATTGAGCTGATAACCCCTGATGTCAAAGTGGAGGCGCCCAAAGTGGAAACGCCCCCGGTGCATGAGACAACTGCAAGTTTGCTGGTCGAAAACGCAGTGTATTGGGGTGGTGTCGGGGCGGGAGCCGGCTTGCTGGCTGGGCTGATGACAGGATTTCCTGGCCTTGCACTGGGGATGGCCGCGATGGGCGGTTTGACCGGTGGCATTGTCGGCGGTATGGCCGGTGTTGAGCGGGCGGTCGAAGACGACTCGGTTAACCTGCCCACACTTTCCGAATACGAACAAATGGTTCGAAACGGTTATTGTCTTGTTGTCCTGCGCGGTAACCACGAGGAAGTCATGCGCGGCGAGGCAGTCATCAGGGAGTATCCAGACATCCACCGCCACCTGCATGTGCTCCACGGCCATGAGTTCCATGAACACCCTTCGGACTGGGATTAAAGCGCTATTGAACCAGCCTTTGGGTTGCAGACCGGAGCTTCCGCAAAACTCGACCGAAGATCGGGAATGCAGTTGCCTGCAGATGGAGTGACTGCAACCAGTCGCTGTCAAAGGCCGAACATCATGAAACACGTTCGTGCTGCCGGTGGTCCGGGATCCAGTGCATTGTTATGGATCCCAGGATGGGGCCGCCGGAGAATTGCAGAACAAAAAAATTCCCGCAACATCTCAAACGATCAGCTCGCATTCGGCTCGCGCAAGGCGGCAGTACAGGTCACGGCGGCGTTTCAGCGGCCACCAGTCATAAAGAAAGGTCTCGATTGGTTTCCAGTTGGCAACCCAGCCGACAATGACCAGACTTTCTTCAATCGTCCGCGGAAACGGCCCTTCGCCGAACTGCGTTCGCAACAGCTGACTCGTGAACAGACAAACGAGCAGGATCGGCACCCCCGTCAACAGATAACGCCGGCCATTTCGGAACAGCTCTCGCAAGCTGCTCTCGACTGCCGATACCCGACAGGCAAAGTAACGGGTGACTGCCGCTTCAATACCGATGTCTCTGGCCTTTTCCGCTTCATCCGCCGGCAGGTGCACCACGATACGAATGGGCAAGTCGGCCGGCAACTCACGGGCCCAGTCGACGATGTACTCCTCTGCGTTATCATCCAGATCCCGCTCCAGAAACGGTGAGGGATCCAGCGAGTTGAACAGCTGGTCCAGTTTCACAAGCCGCAGCTCTATCGGTGTGACCCGTCGGGCGTTGCTGGTCGCGGACATCAGGGTTCACCTGTCAATTCATTTTGAAAGGGTTTTGGGCTATTTGCTCTCACAGTGGAACAACAGTCTGTTCTGCGAGGACCAAGCCCATGAAAAAAACGTGCAGTTCAGACCCCACCCTGGCTCAGGGAATCGGTGTGACGGTCAAGGATCAGCTCCCTTTATCCACAGTTCGTCGATTGTCACCCGCCTTTTTCACCGGCGTTTCTTCCTGAGTTTTTTCTGAACCAGATATTTCCGTTTCGACATGACCGTTGCCTTCCAGAACAATGCGGGCGATGCGACGGGTCAGCGTATTCAGTCGTTTGAGGTTTTCGATGATGTCCGTCTCAAAACGGAATACCGCGAGGCGGTTGGGTTCGCTGGCGACCAGCCTGGACAACAGGTGCGATGTTGCCCGATACGACAGCCGATTGACACTGGCCTTGCTGTCTGCAGCTGCCTGGGCCGCCGCGAAATCGCTGTTTTTCAGGGCCAATATTGCCAACTGGAACGCTTCCACCACTTTTTCGTGCAGGGGGCGAATGACCGAGACGGTGGCCGGACTGGCCCGCGCCCCCCGGCGCACGGCTTTCCGCGCGGCCTCGACCAGGTTGTTTTCGATAACGTCACCCATGTTCTCGAGGTAGTTGGCAATGGCAATCGAGTCGAGAATTTTTTTCGGCTGTGGATCGACCAATGTTTGCCGCGACAGCTTCCCCAGCCAGGTTATGATTGCGCCCTGCAATTCGTCCACATCAGCATTGTCATTTTCCAGCCGGTCCAACCCATCGGGCTGACCGGCGGAAATCGCGTCCAGAACTCTCTCCAGCATTTCCTCGACGATTTCCGCCTGACGAACCAGTTCCATTCGGACGCGGTCGAGAGCAAGCGGCGGATGGCCCAGATAGTACTCGTCGAGGAAGCGCGGCGCACCCCTTGTCTCACTGACTGGAGGAAGTGGAATCAGCCACCGGGTGATCGCCGCCATCGGACCTGTCACCCAGATGCAAACGGCGGCCGTTGAAATATTGAAAATCGTATGGGCATTGGCAACCTGGCGAGCAGTATCAGCAGGCGAGATCCGGTAAACCAATGAGGCCAGACCGGGAATGAAAAAGACCCACGCGATCACGCCAAACAGGTTATAAAGGACGTGGACGAACGCGACCTGCAATGCTTCCCGTGGTCGACCCGTCGCAGAAATCAGGGCGGTGACACACGTTCCCAGGTTCGCACCGAGAATCAGTCCAATCGCTGGTTCCAGCCCCAGAATGCCCTGACTGGCCAGCACGATGATGATCCCGGCCGTGGCCGAAGAGCTCTGTATCAGCGCTGTAAACAGGGCTCCGGTCGCAATCCCAGAAACCGGTCGTTCCATTTCCTGAATGAAATGGACAAAGGGCCCCCACGACCGGAGCGGTACTGGCGCCCCAGTCCTCAACTCCATCCCGACAATGACG
>JBGSVU010000137.1:0-1975 GCA_041752775.1 Pirellulaceae bacterium
CTCACCGACTGCTGGCAAATGACTGGCATCCATTTTGCTTGTGTTCAGGACCGCATCCTGTTGCTGGTCCCCAGTCATTCCCAAGATATCCCGTGATCCAGTCTGCTTCACAATTCGATTGCGTCCATTGCGACAACGCGCGTCGCGACACCCGGCGGACGTTTCAAGTTGATTTGCTGGACGACAACGCTCCCAATACGCGCCGAAATGCGGGGCGCGACCGCAAAGCCATCGATTCGTTCGAGCGATTTCTGAAAAAGGACCAGGAACGCAACGAACTGTCCGCGTTTTTTCTGCCGGCGTTTCCTGACACGACACAGCCGCAAAGTTCATTGGCACCCCGACAGAATGCCGGCAAAGTGGGTGAATGCGTTGACAGCCATCCCGAGTCCGATGTCTGTGGACTTTTGAACGTTCCGTCCAACTACCTGAAGGTTTGCGGCACTGGCCTGAACATCGAAACGGTCGCATCGCCACATCGGCTGACACCGTTAAACGCAACGGAGGAAACCAGGGATGCGGAGACTGCGTCACGACCGGATCCGAAAAACCAACAATTGTTAGCATTGTCTGGAATACTGGGCAAACGATCCAGCCCTACGGAATCTCCTGGCGATGTCGGCACATCCAAATCGGTCGCATCGTTGCCAGCAGTGACATTGCCAGCCCCGAAGGATACATCCACGGCTGTGGCGGCTGGACTGCATCCGCGTCCAGTTTCGCAACCACCTTTAGGCCCGCCAGAATCACCCAACATTCGTTCCGGACAACTACACGGTGCGACCATTAAGGCATTGCCCACGATTGCCGCCGACGTTGCAGAAGCCGTTTCGGAAAACTCAGGCGACCGAATGGGGGCACACGCCGCAACGGAAAAACCTGAGGAAGCACCAACGCCAGAAATGACGGGCGATTCGAACCATTCGGATTCCAGAGCAGAAAGCGGAGACGAACAATCCGCTCAACACCCATCTGACCCCATATCCCCACACAAACAGAAAGCCGCTTTCGAGCAGCAGGGGGCAGGTTTCGATTCTGCACTCCAGGATCAGTTAAATCTGTTTGAATCAACCGGGACCGCGGACCAGACAGCAGTTGAAATTCACGTCGTTGACTACCATTTCGCGACGGATTCCCCGTCCAATTCTCTGCCACCGGCGTTGGCACAACCCGGCGAGGCCACGGCCGCGAAAGGCACCCCGATGGCCGCCGCAACATTCCCCACCTCCGCCCTTGCCGAACAGATTCTGACTGGAACACAGTCCGGCGGCAAAGACTGGATCAGCGTCTCGGTCGATTCCGAAGCGATGGGACCATTGCAGATTCGTATCGATCGCGATTCCAGCCAACTGGTCATTGGCATCGCTGCCGCCAACACCGACGCCCAGGCATGGTTCAGGCATAACCGTGATGCGTTGCTGGAATCGCTGGCGGCCCGCGGAATTGAACTGGGTGACCTGCGCGTGGATTCGAAAGGATTCGCCGATGCCAGCGAGGGAGATCAACCCGCCCCGTTTCAAAACCAGGACGGATCACAACAAAACGAAACAGCCCACCAACGTCAATCCTGGCGGACTGGGCCAGAGCTCCGGTACCGTCCCGATCCAGTCCAGGAACCAGTCCAGCACCCGAAACGCGACCCAGACGACCACCGTATCAATCTTTTGCTGTAACTCTTTTGCCAATCCGACAGGGAAAAACAAAATGGAATCAGGTTTCAACTCTCAAATTGGCCAGGCCGATTTTTTGACTTTGCTGACCACTCAACTGCGTTACCAGGACCCGATGCAACCGGTCGAACAGGACGCATTTATTTCGCAGCTCTCCCAATTCTCGATGCTCAGCGGCGTCGAGTCGCTGAATACGTCCTTTGAACAAATGCTGAAACTGCAGGAGATCACCCAGGGGCTGAACCTCGTCGGCAAAACGGTTTCGTGGACCGATTCGCAGACAGGCGAACCAGGCACCGGCCGGG
>JBGSVU010000138.1:0-2394 GCA_041752775.1 Pirellulaceae bacterium
CCCGGACCCGCGGTTCCCGGGATCGAATGCAGGCCGAAACCGTAAACCCAACTCTCGTTCAACCGACGGACAGTCTGTGCTCCCTGTCCCCATTTTGACATGACGCCGAACGATTCGCCCAGCGCTTCCCCTGTACCCGATGAAGCGAATGTTCCCTGGAACGTCACGATGCAGCGCGACCGTTTCGGACTGCGCACGCAATTGCGCGCCATCGTGCGTCTGCCGGCCGGTGAAAAACGTGGCCAAAAACTTGCGCTGTGGCAACAACGCTTGGACGCATCGACTGAGACAGCGGCCAGAAGAATCGCCTCGGTCCCGGTCATTTCGCTGGACGAATCCTTGCCGGTATCGGCCCGTGCAGAAGAAATTGCCGCGACCATTCGCAACCATCGCGTGACTGTTATTGCTGGCGAAACCGGCAGCGGAAAATCAACCCAGCTGCCACTGATTGCGATTCAGGCTGGTTTCGGTCGCACGGCCATGATCGGACATACGCAACCCCGCCGTATCGCTGCCCGCAGCGTCGCGGCCCGGCTGGCGGAACAGATCGGACAGCCCCTCGGGCAGTCGATCGGATACCAGGTCCGTTTTCAGGACAACACCGGGCCGCTCAGCCTGGTAAAGGTCATGACGGACGGGATCCTGCTGGCAGAAACCCAGACGGACCGTTTTCTCGACCGGTATGATCTGCTGATTATTGACGAGGCCCATGAACGCAGCCTGAATATTGACTTTGTGATTGCATGGTTGCGCCAACTGGTGGACCGCCGCAAGGATCTGCATGTCGTGATAACTTCGGCGACTCTCGACACGGCCCGCTTCGCCGAACACTTTGCGATCGACGGGCGGCCGGCGCCAGTTATCGAAGTCGCTGGCCGAACCTGGCCCGTCGGGCTGCGCTACCAGCCGCTGGACGAGGCGACTGGTGAAACCAGCGATCCTGGAATCGCGATTGTGCGCAGTTGCGGCGAGTTGCTGCGGGAAAACCTCGGCGACATTCTGGTCTTTCTGCCGACCGAGCGTGAGATTCGCAGCGTTGCGAAACAGTTGCGGGGCAGCGGCAATCCCCAGCTGGCCGCCGCCGAAATCCTGCCGCTCTATGGACGTCTGGCGGACAGCCAGCAGGCGGAAATTTTCCGTCCGCATGCGCGATCGAGAATTGTGCTGGCGACCAACGTCGCCGAATCCTCCATCACCGTGCCGGGCATCCGCTCGGTGGTCGATTCGGGAACGGCCCGGATCAGCCGCTATGCACCGCGCAGCAAAGTCCAGCGGTTGCCGATTGAACCCGTTTCGCAGGCCAGTGCCAAACAGCGGGCCGGACGCTGCGGCCGGCTCGGCCCCGGCGTCTGTGTGCGGCTGTACAGCCAGGACGATTTCGATTCGCGCGCTGAACATACGACTCCGGAAATTCGTCGCACCAATCTTGCCGGCACGTTGCTGAAGCTGGCGGACCTCGGAGTTCATGACATCGACCGGTTTCCGCTGATCGATCCGCCCACTCCAGAATCGGTTCGCGATGGGCACCGGACCCTGTTCGAAATTGGCGCAGCGGACGAGCATCGGCGGTTGTCGGCGGCTGGAAGGCAACTGGCCCGTTTGCCAGTTGACCCCCGCATCGGCCGGGTGATTCTGGCGGCGGCAGAGAACGGATGCCTGGCCGAAATGTTGATCATCGCATCGGCTGTCGAAACGCAGGATGTTCGCGTTCGCCCGGCGGAAAAACAGCAGGCCGCGGACCAGGCTCACAGCAAGTTTGCGGACCCTGGTGGCGATTTCATGGGGTTGCTGAAACTGTGGGATTTCATTCATCAGCTCAAGGCGGACCTGTCGCGCAGCCGTTTTCAAAAGGCGCTGGAACAGAATTTTCTTTCGCCCGGTCTGGTGCACGAGTGGATGGAAGTTCACCGCCAGTTGGTCGCGATGGCCGGTGAACACAAGTTGAAAGCAGGGGCCAGAAAAAATCATGCTGACGCGATCCATCGCAGCCTGCTGGCCGGATTCCTGTCAGGTGTTGCCCGGCTGGACACGGCCAGTGAATATGTCGGCGCCGGCAACAGCCGTTTTCATCTCTGGCCCGGATCGTCCCTGTTCAGTGCCCGCCCCAAGTGGATTCTGGCTGGCGAAATTGTCGAAACGACCCGGCGGTACGGTCGCATGATCGGTCCGATCAATCCGGAATGGATCGAATCCGTTGCGGGACATGTCGTGAAACGGCAGCACGTCGATCCGTTCTGGAGCGAGAAAAACGAAACCGCCATGGTGTATGAGAACGTCCTGTTGTTCGGGTTGCCCGTGGTGACGCGCCGCCGCGTGGGGCTGGCGGCGATCGATCCTGCCACCTGTCGGGACATGTTTGTCGAACAGGGGCTGGCCGGCAACCAGATTCGTTTC
>JBGSVU010000139.1:0-3646 GCA_041752775.1 Pirellulaceae bacterium
ACAGATTGGTAACGTGTTTGAGTTCATTCTCAAGTACGGTCACGACGAAGACTTTTTGCCCGACACCACCAACAACTTCATTCCGACCGACGCTCCGGCCGGATCGGAAGAAAAAATCGAAATCATGCGCAACCGGATCCAGTTGGGTCAGCCGCTGTGGCATTCGGAAGACCGCAAGGATTACTCCGGTTTGACGGGTGCGGTTCGTCCCCGCGAAGGTTAAACCAGGTTCCGCACGGACTGCTGGCGGAGTTGGGAACTGCGGGCAGAAATATTGGTGGAATTGACGTGCTACATTCCTGCGGGCCGGCCTTTCGCCCGTTCTGCACGAAAACCAGAAACAGACCGATGCGGCTTCCGGAAGGGAGCCGCTTTTTTTTTGCCCGCAGGTTCCGCCGGGCAGAAGGGGTCCCTTCCAGGTCCGTCACGACTCATTCCGTTTGGCCCCTGAGTCCGTTGCCGGTACAATTACCGGTGCGTTGACCAGTTCTGGAATGAGGGAGGAAGGGCGATGCAGCATACCCTGATTGCAATCCATCTGTGGTTGCTGGTGACTGTTTTTTTCGGGATCGGCACACAACGTGGGCTGGCCCAGCAGATTGCCATATCGACACCAATGACAGCTGTTTCGAATGGCTATTTTGAGCGGCAGGGAGTTTCATTTGGTGGCAGCTTCGGATCGGTGCCGGCAAACGGATCGGGCAGTATCGGATTCTTCAGTTTCGGTGGGGGCGGATTTGCCGGCCCCGCTTTTTCACAAAACAGTTTCGGCAGCACGTTGCCACAACTGGGTGGATTCGACCCGGCATCTGCAGCCCGTTTCGGGTTCGGCAACTTCAATTCAAATGGTGGCCGGTTCGGGTTGAACTTTGAAATGGGCAAAGGCAGCTCGCGCTCGCTGACGTCGGTTGCTCCCGGTGTGACTGTACAAAACGGATTCGGTGGCTCGATCGGATCCGCACAGTTCAGGCCTTTTGTGACCAGTGTGACTCCGGTAATTGGTTCGTATCCGGCGCCGATCGAAAATGCCGTGACCCTGGCCGTGGCCAGCGGAAAACTGGATTTGTCCGGTTTGGGTCAGCGAGACGGTGCCTACGCGATTTCAAACGGAAATGAACCCGCGGTTCAACTCCAGGGTGAATCGACAGCGACCCGGAGCGCAGCCAGCGTGCGGTCGATTCGCCAGAGAAAAGCTGCCGAGCGGGTAGCCGTGCGAAAAAAGATCGACGAAATGCTGGCTGCAGCCCGGTCGGATATCGCGTCTGACCAGTACGGCCAGGCAAGGATCAAACTGAAACGGGCCCTGGCGATGGAGACCGATCCCCAATTCCGTTCGGAAATCGTCCAACTACTGAACTCGACTGGAAAGTAGCCCTCACCCAGCCCCGCCGTGCGGGCGATCCGGAAAAGGGCGGGCTGTTCGGGGAGCCCAATTCACAGTGCTAGCCGCGGTCTGTTGGCAAGGAGGATTGACCGAATCGCGGGGTGTCGCGCCAGCAGGCCTGTACCCTGATGAGTTTCCCTGGAACTGTTTTGCCTGCCCTGAATCCATCGAGCGCAATCCCTTGAACGCCAACCCGCCCCATACGATCAATTTGTCGGGAGGCGTTTGGGAATTTCAGTTGGCGCGCCGGAGTACGGACTCAGCGGGGCAGCATGGCGACTATCTCCTGGGGGGATCGTGGCGGGAACGTCCGGGCAGTGACAGCATACGACGCTGTCTGCAAATGCCGCTGAGTGCAGTTGCGGGGTCCATGGATACAGGTGAATTCCGGCTGGATTTCGTCAGGAACATCAACTGGTCAGCAGGGATCGCCGCGGCCGGAGCGACGTTCCTGGTGGTGGACGCCTGTGACTGGCCCATCCATTCGATTGAGCTTGACGGCGGGCGTCTGGCCGGAGACCTGACGGCCGGCGAGCGGTTCCGTTTTCGGTTCCGGACCATGATGAACCGTTCGGGAAGTTTGCGGCTGACGGCATTCTTTTCAGCAGCAGAAGGCCTGAAACGAACCAGTTCGGGAAAATTTCCCCGGGCGGCACTGGAAATTTTCTCTTGAGCGTGTTTGACCTGGCAAGTTATTCCGGGTGGGAAAGCCGCGTGCGAGGGGGCGAGTTTGCCAGGTTTGCGGTTCGCATCGCTCCGATTCTGCGGGTTTTGTCAAAAATCCGTTTGTACCGAAAGCTCCTGATTTGCCAATGTCGATAGTCGGTTAGGACAGTAAACCTGCAGATTCTGACAACTAACGACCAGAAATGGGACCAGGAATGGACCGCCCGGCCGATTTTTTGATACCGTTGGCGACATGGTTCGCCGACCGCACGGCGCGGCGCACGATAATCATCAGCATGATCACATGTGCCGTGCTGGCGCTGGGCTATTCCCTGGCTTTTCCCGGCAGCTGGACGGCCAGCCAGTCACTGGTGGTGCGCGATGACCTGTTGGGTGAGTCCTTCAAGCCGGGAAAGTTCAACAGTCTGGAGTCGATGAAGTCGGCCCAGGAAACCATCTTTCACATTGCGCGGACTCCGGAAGTCATTCGCGCGGCGTTGACCGGGATCGGCGACGAGGGCGATGCGCTCAGCGTGGGCGATATCGAAAGTTACCAGGACTCGATCTCCATCATTGCCCCGAATGGAGCTGAGTTTGGCAAGACGGAAGTATTCGTCCTGAAAGTCCGGGGAAAGACCCAGCAGCGGGCAGCACAGTTTGCCACCAGCCTGGCTACCGAAATTGAAAACCGGCTGCGGATCGTGCGGACCAGCATGCTGGAGAGCATGCAGTCCGAACTGAACCTGAGCCTCGTCCAGGCGGACAAACACTATCGCACACTGGCCGACGAAGTCCGGGAACTGGAATCAACCGTCGGATCCGACCTGGCGGCACTCCGTTCGCTGATCGATACGAGTGGCAGCGGATCGGGTTTGCAAGCTTCGCTGGAACAGATTCGCACCGAGATTCGCGCTGCGGAAAATGATCGCGACCGGGTAGGCAAACAGCTGGAACTGGTCCGGCTGGTCAAAAACCAGACGCAGGACAACTATTTGACGACCAGCACCGAGTTGCTGGAACTGCAACCAGTGCTCTCCCGGCTCAGCGACGGGCTGGTCGATGCCCGGCTGGCGCTCTCAAAAGCTCTCGGCATGTATGACAGCGGGCATCCGTCGATTGAAATCGCCCGCACCGCAGTCGAGCAGACGATCCTCCAGATTCGCGATGAACTGGAATCGACGGAAAGCGGTCTGCAGTCGCAACTGGAAATGTACGATGTGAAACTGGCACGGCTGACCGAAGAAGAACAGCGGTATGTCAGTCGCCTGATGGACGTTGGCAAAATCCGGGTCGAATACCAGGTGCTGAACGATGAACTGGCCAAACGCGGCGACGCACTTTCCAGGCTGCGCACCAGTTCTGCCGAAATCCAGGCCATGGCCGAAACATCGGGTGAGGTCAGCCTGATCACCCGCATCGGCCAGCCGCAACTGGGAACAAAACGAAGCGGGTTATCGGGCAAGGCGATGATCGTCGCCGGTCTGATTGGCGGTTTTATGATGGGGCTGGGCTGGGTTGTGCTCACTGGCGGTCCGGCGCCCGATTCGAATGAGACGTCGCAACCGGATCCGGCGCAGGCCGCGGCATCGCGCGACA
>JBGSVU010000140.1:0-4509 GCA_041752775.1 Pirellulaceae bacterium
TTGACCTGCAAGTTCCCGCGTTCGCACCAGACAACTGAATACTCAGCCGGTCTCAAGGCAGATCAATCAATCATGGACATTCAATTCGCAAACCCGGACGCGATCTGGTTGCTGACAGCCGCAGCCATTTGCCTGGCAGCGACCGCCTGGGCGGTTGTCGCCAGAGGCCGCGCTGCGCTGAAATTTGCCTCGGCGAGATTCCGGCGGGAACTGTTGCCGTCCGGAGCCGGCGCCCGGCACTGGCTTTCGGGTCTGCTGGTGACGGCCTGCGTGGCCCTGTTGACGGTCGCACTGGTTGATATCCGCTGGGGCAAAACGTGGCGCGAAGTCCCCCAAAAGGGACACGAGGTTATGTTTGTACTGGACGTCTCACGCAGCATGTTGGCCGAAGACGCGACGCCGAACCGGCTGGACCGGGCGAAACAGCAGATCAACGACATGGTCGACGAAATGCCAGGCGACCGCGTCGGCCTGGTGGTGTTTGCAGGTGATGCCCGACAACTGGTCCCGCTGACCAGCCACTACGAAGATTTTCGCGAGACGCTGAAATCCGCCGGCCCGCATTCCCTGATGCGCGGCGGATCGCGACTGGGTGACGCGCTCACGGCAGCCGCCAATGGTTTCATCAGCAAAACCAGCGACCACAAGGCGATCGTTCTGTTTACCGACGGCGAAGACCAGGAGAGCAGGCCAGTGGAAATCGCGAAACAGCTTTTTGCTGACAGGGGCATTCGGATATTCACCGTCGGACTCGGTGACATGGACCAGGGAGCCCGGATCCCCGAAACCGATGCGCGCCGCGGCGGGTTCGTTCAATACGAAGGCCAGCAGGTCTGGTCAAAAATGAATGGCCAGGTGCTGAGCCAGATTGCGACCGCAACCAGCGGTGCCTACATTCCCGCAGGAACCAAACGGGTCAACATGGCCGATGTCTACCACGGTTACATCGCCAGTGTCGAACAGTCCGAATTCGAAACCGCCCGCATCAACGCCTGGATCCCGCGATTCCAGTGGTTCACTGTTCCGGCATTGGCCCTGTTGTTGCTGGAAGTCTTCGTCACCACGCGCGGCCAGCCGGATCCGCGCCGGTCCCGCCACCGCGATGCATCAAGCCCACAGCCTGAGATCCCGAAAACCATTCCACAATCCGGAGCCGCATAGCTCGCCCGAATCGGGTGCGAACCCTTTCCGGAAAACTTTGCCATCCCAAAAAGACATGTTCCATTTCAATTCGACATTCCGATTCGCTCTGGTCGCTGTTTTCCTTGCATGGCCCGCGGTTCAGTCGCTGGCCCGCGGTGACACGCGCGATAACGAAGAAAAAACGGCCAAAAAAATCAACGCGGCCAACGACCTTGTCCGCGCGGGCAAGCTTGACGAAGCCATTGAATCCTACCAGGCCGTATCGGCCACCCAGCCTGAACTGGAAACACTGAAGTACAACCGCGCCGTTGCCGAGTACCGGAAAGGCAACATCGATTCGGCTGAAAAACTGTTTGAAGAAGTCTCCAGCTCTTCCGATCCCGCGATCGCCTCCCACAGCCGGTACAACCTCGGCAACTGCCATTACGCAAAAGGTTTACAACTCGCGGAGAATGACCGGGCGGCGGCGGTCTTCCAGCTGGAACAGGCCATCGCCCACTATCGCGGTTCGTTGCGCGGCAATCCGGAAAACACCGACGCCCGAGCCAATATTGAACTGGCTGCCAAAATAATCCGCAAGTTGAAAGAAGAACAGCAGCAACAAGAACAGCAACAAGAGGACCAGCAGCAAGAGGACCAGCAAAAGAACGAACAACAGGACAATTCGCAACAGGATTCAGAACCCCGGCGGAACAATGCGGACAAGGGCGACCCGTCGCAGGATCAGCAGGAACAGCAACAGGCCGAACCATCCGGTTCCGGGCAACAGGAATCTGATCAACAACAATCCGGTCAGCAACAAAGCGACCCGGCGCAACAGAACCAGCAGACGCCGGATTCGGACAGCCAGTCTTCAGACGAGTCGGATGCAGGCGAGTCGGATGCAGGCGAGTCGGATGCAGGCGAGTCGGATGCAGGGAAGTCGGATGCAGGGAAGTCGGATGCAGGGAAGTCGAAACCCGGGAAAGGCGAGCAAAATCAGCCGCCTTCGGACACAGGCTCCGATCCGGACTCGAACCAGGATCAGTCCGGACAACAGAATTCCGCTGACCAGGAATCCGGTCAACAGCCGCAACAACAATCTGCCCGGGATGGCAAACGTCAGGCCAGTGACCAGGAACCCAAAACGGCCGAAGGGGGTGACCAAAACGAATCCGCCGACCAGACGGTTCCAGCTGGCGAACTGACCACCGCCAGCGAGCAGGAATCCGGCGGCGATTCTGGCACCGCTGCCATGGCCGACCCGAACGCCACCGATGGAGCGATGACGCGCGAAGAGGCCATGAAAATGCTGCAGGCCGTGCGCGACCGCGACATGCTTCGCCGCATGCAACTGGAACAACGGCAACGATCCCGTCGCGTCCCCGTCACGAGGGACTGGTGACCGGTTGCCGATCGCATCAGGAGAATTCCCATGAAAATAACAGGTAATGCCCTCATCGCCCTGACCAGCCTGACACTGTGCCTGATCTGCCAGGACTTGTCGGGTCAGAGTGTCGAAGCGCGGATTTCGACGCGCGAGGCCTGGGTCGGGATGCCCGTGATCCTGCAGTTGTCCGTCACTAACGCCTCCAGATATCGGGAACCGGACATGCCGGACATCGACGGCTGTGAAGTCCGCATGGTCGGCTCGCCGTCGCAAAGCTCACAGATCACGATCGCCAACGGTCGCCGCAGTGAGAGCCGTAGCGTCACGCTTCAGTATGCCATCACCCCCCGCCGCGCCGGCACATTCGAGATTCCGGCGATCACTGTCCAGGTGGACGGCGAGAACCGTTCCACCCGGCCAATGCAGTTCGTCGCGACCCAAAGTGAAACGGGTGATTTGCTGTTCGTCGAGATCACAGGTGGCCAGGACAGGGTTTTCGTCGGCCAGCCGCTCGATTTGACTTTGAAAATCTGGATCAAGCCATTTCGCGATCGCGAACACAATCTCACACTGTCCGAAGCCACCATGTGGCAGCTGATTTCCGAACAGACCTCCTGGGGCAGTTTTGCCGAACAACTGCGGGAACTGGCCGAAAACAACCAGCGGCCCGGTGGCGAGGAAGTCCTCCGCGACGACGCCAGCGGGACCGCGCGGGCCTATTACCTGTACGAAATCGACGCGACCGTATATCCCAGGCGTCCCGGAAAAATCGATGCCGATGACGTGCAGATCATCGTGAATTATCCGACGGCACTGGGCAAGGCGCGCGATCCGTTCGCGGAAATTTTCCGGGACAGCCCTCTGGCCGGGAATTCTGCGCTGTCACAGATGATGGATGACGATTTTTTCTCGTCGCCGTTTTCGAACCGGCTCGCTGTCACGTCGGCCCGCCCGGTGGTTGCCAGTGCCACGGTCGACGCCACCGAAGTCGTTCCAGTTCCCACCGCTGGCCGCCCGGCCGATTATCGTGGCGCGGTCGGAAGATACCGGATCATGACGCAGGCAACACCGACCGAAGTCAGTGCGGGCGATCCCATCACTCTGAACATCGGCATTGCAGGAACCGGGCCGATGGATCTGGTTCAGGCTCCGCCGCTGTCCGGGCTTCCCTCGTTGACCGGCGATTTCAAGGTCGCAGACCAGTCGCTGGCAGGCTTCGTTCAGGGTGATGCCAAGGTTTTTTCGACGACGATTCGACCGCGTTCCGCAGGTGTTGCGCAAATCCCGCCGATCCCCTTCAGCTTCTTTGATCCGGATACTGAAAAATTTGAAACGGTCACCAGCGAGCCGATTTCGATTACGGTTACCGAATCCGATTCCCTGTCACTCGATTCCATCGTGGGCACGGCGCGCCCCGACAGAACAACAGACAACGAATCGAAAACCATCGCCAGCGGTCCACAGCCCGATTTCACGAACAGCGACTCGGCCGCCCTGCTGGTTTCGCAAACCGCACCGGCAACGGCGCGATGGTGGTGGATTTTTGTCGTCGCCCCACCCCTTGTCTGGGTGCTGGCCCTGCTGGCGCGCGGCTGGAATGCTTTTGGGAATCGAATGTCCGGTTTTCGGTCCCCTGCACAGCAGTGCCTGACCTCGATCGCACGCGCCAAAAAGACTTCTGCGATTATTGCCGCCATGATTCGCTATATTTCCCGCAGGACGCGGCAGGAGTGCCACAGTGCGAGCAGTGCGATCGGCGCGCTCCGCAGCAGCGGGCTTTACGAAGTTGCGGCCGGTGTCGAAACCTTTTTTCAGAACATGGACCGTCAGGGCTTCGCTGGCGGAAAAGATTCGCTCCTCCACGACCAGTCAACGGCGCGCGGCTGGGTCGGGCAAATCGAATCGGCCATCGCGTCGATGAAAAAATCGATGGTTCGCCGGTCGAGGTCAGCCCGGCCAGTCCGTTCGACAGTATCGCGTGCTTCCGTTTTTCTGGC
>JBGSVU010000141.1:0-4881 GCA_041752775.1 Pirellulaceae bacterium
CGTTGCTGGTTGCGACGGGCGCGGGATTTGAAATGCGCCGGGTACTGGGAACCGCGGTTTTTGGCGGGATGTTGGGAGTAACTATATTCGGGCTGTTCCTGACACCGGTTTTCTATGTGGTCCTGCGCGGAATCACCGGGCATTCGCATCCGGATGAAACGACTCTCTCGGCCGATCCCTCCGGGAAGCCCCATCGTTCAGACGAGGCCCCGTCAGGAGCCCGGTCCGGAGACAACGGCGAGGGCCAGGCCGGTTCTGCCGGGCCCCTGAATGCCGCCGCGGCCGACAGCGGTGAAGCAGGCAACAATTCCGGCGATGAACCCGGCGATAAACCCGGCGACGAATACCGCGACGCCGGCGGTGAGACCTGACTCCGCCGGCGGAGAGACCTGACGATGCGGCCTGCGGCGGGAACATGTCTATTGAAAAACCGGGAATTTGTCCCGGTGGGGTGTAAGGTTCGCGATTTAGGGCTGTATTCCCCGACAGCAATTCAACGGTGGTGTTTTGAGTTGCAGAAATGGCTTTTCAGGAGTTGGAAAAATGGGCTTTGACGTCAATGGCAAGACAGTCCTGGTGACTGGAGCCAATCGTGGCATCGGACGGGTGATTGTGGGGGAGGCACTTGCGCGGGGAGCCAAAAAGGTCTATGCGGCCATTCGCGAACCGGGTGGCGGCCATTCGCTGGTATCAGAGTTTGGTGACCGGTTGGTTCCGCTACTAGTTGATTTGCAGGACGAATCCTCGATCAGGAACGCAGCGGAACAGGCCGCCGACGTCGAACTGGTGATTAACAATGCCGGCATACTCAAGACAGCATCAGCGCTGGACCCTGAAGCGATCAGCGCATTGCAGTTCGAGCTGGACGTCAACGTGTTCGGACTGATTCGAATGGCACAGGCCTTTGCGCCCGTGCTGAAGAACAATGGCGGGGGGGCACTGGTTCAACTCAACAGCGTGGCTTCGCTGAAATCATTCGCCGATTTTGCGACCTATTCGGCGTCGAAGGCGGCCAGTTATTCGATTACCCAGGGGCTGCGTGATTCGCTGGCGGGACAAAACACGCAGGTGGTCAGTGTCCACCCGGGTCCGATCGCCACCGATATGGCTGATGATGCGGGGCTGGGCGCAATCGCCGAACCACCGATTCTGGTCGCGCAATCCATATTTGAAGCTTTGGCCCATGATGATTTTCACGCCTGGCCCGGTACCATGGCGCGACAGGTGGGTCAGGCCTACCGTCCGTTTGCCGAAGCGGTGATCGAGTCCGCAATGGAAGAGACCCCGGCCTGACCGGTCTGGGTCCCCTTTTGACTGGTGACCGTTCGGCCAGCTGTTACAATCAGTGCGGTCGATCGGACACCATTCTTCCTTTGCCGAATCGTTTTGCTCCATGTCAGATTCACCACTCACCCGCGCTACGCTTCTGGTACGGCTGCGGGACGGCAGTGACACGGAAGCGTGGTCCGGTTTTGTGCGGGACTACGGGCCGATGCTGTACCGTTTCGTGCGCAGCCGCGGGTTGCAGGACGCGGACGCGGCAGATTTGGTGCAGGACGTCCTGCGAAGTGTTGGCCAGGCGATTGGCCGGATGGAATACGACAGGGAGAAAGGTGGTTTTCGGGCCTGGCTGTTCACGATCACGCGCAACAAACTGTACACGTTTTTTGAGAAACGCAAACGACTTGGCCCGACTGGCAATGATACGGCCCAGTTTGAACTGCTCAACCAGACTGCCGCCCCTGCCAGCGAACTGGACCAGCAGTGGGAACTTGAGCACCAGCGGCAATTGATGGCCCTGGCGATTCAGAATGTCAGGCCGCAGCTGGAAGAAAAAACCTGGGCCGCTTTTGAGTTGACCGCCATCCGGGACCTGTCGGCCACCGAAGCGGGAAAGCAACTGGACATGAAACCTGGAACCGTATATGTCGCGCGCAGCCGCGTGACGGCGAAATTGCGATCCGAAGTGGAAAGCCTGCTGGCGGAGGAAGAAGAATAGCATGGTCCATTCAGCCATCCATCCCGACCGCGATCAGCTGAGTCACCTGATTGACGGAACGCTGGCCGATCCCGAGCAACAGCGAATCACCGATCACGTGGGAGACTGTGTGACCTGTCAACAGGCGATCCAGACTCTCGCCTCCGGAGAACTGGCCGTCGAACAACTGGTGAAAGACCTGGAATCCATCGATCCTCCGGCGCAGTCGGCCTACTGGGAAGCGATTGCCCGGTTCGACGTCGATCCGCTGGCAAAAACCACCGGCCCCGAATCCCGGCCCGGTGACCCGAAGCGGCTGGCTGTCGATCCCGCCAACAGCGGCCGGACGAGTGAAAATCCACTTTCGTTTCTGCAGCCGTCGGGCGACCCGGCTTTCATCGGGCGGCTTCATCATTTTGAAGTATCGCGGGTGATCGGTCGCGGCGGCATGGGTATTGTGCTCGAAGCGTTTGATCCGCATCTGCACCGGAACGTTGCGATCAAGGTCCTGAATCCGCAGTTCCAGGCTCACGAGATCGCGCGGCAGCGATTTTGCCGTGAAGGCCGCGCTGCCGCTGCCATTTCGCATGAACATGTCGTACAGATGTTCCAGGTGGCCCGGGCGCATGAAGGCGAAATCGCCTATCTGGTCATGCAGTTGATCGAAGGCGAAACGCTGGAACAACGGCTCGCCCGCACCCGACAGCCATTGCCGCCCCAGGAGGTTGCCCGCCTCGGGATGCAGATCGCTGCCGGGCTGTCCGCCGCTCATGCGCGGCACATGGTGCACCGCGATATCAAACCCGCCAATGTCCTGATCGAAGCGGAAACGGACCGGGTCAAGTTGACCGACTTTGGTTTGGCCATCGCCAGCGATGATGTGAAACTGACGCAAACGGGAATCGTCACGGGCACACCGCTGTACATGTCGCCCGAACAGGCGATGGGTGGAACTGCGGATGAACGCAGCGACCTGTTTTCCCTCGGTGCCGTGATGTATGAGATGGCGACGGCGGCTTCGCCATTTTCCGCGGCATCCCCTGTCGGTGTGATGAAACGGATTATGGATGAAATGCCGGTCGCTCCGCACATCGTCAATCCCGCCATTGGCAAACCGCTGTCCGAAATCATCATGGCGCTGCTGGCCAAACGCCCCGAGAATCGTCCCGAATCGTCATCGTCGGTTGCGACGGCCCTGGCGGGAATCGTGACCCAGTACGGTCCGATATCGCCTTTGCAGATTCCGGCAGTGGCAGCGATTGAGTCAAAAAAACTCTCGGGAAATCACCGGATCGTGCATCGGGGCTGGATTACGGGTGCCTGGTTGACGGCCGCGGTGGCCGCGCTCTCAATGATCGTGGCCGTCACCCTCTGGATGAACCCGATCCAGACGATCGATCGTGGGGATGCTTTCCCGTCAGTTGTTCTGGCGGGAAATCCCGGCACGGTCTGGTCGGTGGATTTTTCACCTGACGGCAAGCAGATCGCCGCGGCCATTGAGGATGGATCGGTACGGATTTGGGATGTTGCCTCACAAACCCTGCTGAAGAGCTTTAACGGACATCGCGGCATTGCCTGGATGGTTCGCTATCATCCCTCCAGGCCGCTGGTGGTCAGCAGTGGTGACGACGGGTGGGTGAAGCTTTGGGACAGTTCGACCCTTGAATTGCTGAAAGAATGGCGTGCCGACAGCTCGGTCAAGAGTGTCGCATTTTCGCCATCCGGCGACCGGCTGGTGGCCGGCGACCGCGAAGGCATCGTTCACGTTTACGGGATCGAATCGGGCGAGGAGATAACCCGGCAACAACAGCCCGGATCAATCCTCGGCGTCGACTATTCCGCCGACGGAAAACTGATTGCTACCGTCGGCAGCGACAAACTGGTGCGGTTGTGGGATGCCGAGTCACTGGAACAGCGCCAGACAATGTCCGGGCACGACGGCCCAATTTACAATGTGCGTTTTGCTTCGACAGGCCCGTTCCTGGCCACCGTGGGATGGAACAAGAACGTCAGAATCTGGAACAGCGAAACGGGTGCCGAAGTCGCAAATCTGGTCGGTAGCGAAGGTGATGTGTGGAGCGTTTCGTTCTGCAGTTCCGGATCTCACCTCGTCACCGGCGAGCAGAACGGCGCCGCCCGCGTGTGGGATTTGTCCACCAGCCAGCCGGTCGCAACTCTCCGCGGTCACACGTCGTCAGTTCACAATGTGACTCTGGATCCCAACGTTCACCGCATTGCTACCAGCAGTCGCGATGGCACGATCCGCGTTTGGGACATGAGCGGGCTGTAAAAAACCGGCAATCTTTGCCGGCCAATTTGTCAAATAGTCCGGGCTAGTGCCCGGGACCATTCGGCGATGCCCGTTCTTCGACGACCAGATCGAGCCACTTCAGCGAACTTTTGTGACTTGCTGGCAGGGAAAGCACGACTTCGTTTCGCCCTGCCACCACGACGTCATCATTCAACGTGGATTCAATCCACTCCTGCCCAAAGGTCAACCCCGAAAGGGAGTGCCCGTTGACAGAGAGGGTTATCCCATCTGTAGCCACCAGGGGATCCACGCGCAGTCTGATCCTTCGGACGAAATCACCTTCCGCAATGCTGCCGATTCGAATGTACGCCACAGCGCTTTGGCCGGGCAGGACTTCCCGGGGGTTGGCGGGATTGAGCGTTTCGACACTTTGAAAGCTGGCATAGGGCAGATTGCCACCATTGGCCCGGACCACACCGCGAACGGACCCAAAGTAGTCTTTGTCCAGTCCCCGCAATCTGGATGCATCCGACAGATCACGAAAAAGCGGAGACTCCGCATCAAAGAAATTGAAGGTGACCACGCCATCCATTCCGGCCCCGAACACAGCCGCCGCGCGACCCCGAAAAGCCCTGTCGGTTCCCCGCATCGA
>JBGSVU010000142.1:0-9574 GCA_041752775.1 Pirellulaceae bacterium
CGTGGGAGCCAGGCTGGTCGCTGGTTACTTGTATCGTTGCGAATCTTCCTGGCGTCGTTCGGGCCACTTGACGAGAAATTTTTCGTCCTGCAGCCCAACGATTTTTCTCAGGCGATTGACGGCAACGACGCCCAGCTTTTCAAAATCAACCTTTTTCCAGAGGGTGGGTTTTCCAAAGGTCGAGACGCGCAGGACCACGCGCGTTCCATCGGGCAGATTGGTCGGCCGTTCGATCAGGTTGGCATCGATCAGGTGGATCTCGATCTGGAGCAGTCCGCCGATTTTCGGATTGTCGGGAGAAACCTGGTTGAGCGATGCTCGTAATTCGCAGTTGCTGATGTGGTCCAGACGGCAGCCGGTTTCTTCAATCCAGGCCTTCAGTTTTTCCACAAAAATCGGCATCAGGTCCGGAGCAGCGATTTCCACCGAGTGATTCGGCGGACGGTTGTGATCGGGCCAGTTGGCACCGCTGATCGACCGTCCATTGCGGGGTTCTTCTTCTGTGGAGTCTTCCTTTTCGCCGGGGAGGGGTTCTTCGCCCGAAATCACAACCCGGTTGCGGCCGGTTTGCTTGGCCCACAACAGGGCTTTGTCGGCACGCACAAAGAGCGTCGTCGGGTCGTCATCGTCGCGCAGCTCGGTGATCCCGAAACTGGCGGTCATTTTCTGGCCCTGCATCATGGGCTGGGCGATTTCCGCGAGTTCCCGGCGAATGATTTCGGCGCGGCGGGCGGCAGCTTTTTCGTCGCAGTTGGCACAGAGGATCACGAACTCTTCGCCGCCGTATCGGGCCACGAAATCGCGGCCGCGGACGTGATGCTTCAGGAGCTGGGCAAAAGCAACCAGCGCGTGGTCGCCGATATGATGTCCCCAGGTGTCATTGATCTTTTTGAAATAGTCGAGGTCGCCGATAATGATGCTGCATTTCAAACCGACTTCCTTGTGAGTCCGAACGTACTCGTCCAGCAGCCGTTCGAATTCGGCCCGGTTGCCCACCTGGGTCAGGGGATCAATGGTGGCAATGGTTTGCAGTGCGTTCAGCTGCCGCTGCAGGTCGGTTTGAACGGAAGTGTCGAGCACCATCAGCAACCCGCCCAGCAGCCGTCCGTCGGCGGCAAGCACCGGGGAAAAATTCAGGTCCACATCGCATTGCCGTCCGCTCAGGCCACCGATGGTGAATTTGCCGGCAAACGGCTGTTTGCCCTTCATCCAGGCGAGAAAAAGATTGTCCTGGTCGGGGATTTCGTTCAGCTCGGCGTCGTGAAGGTTCAGCAGCGATGGCGTCAGGACTTTGCCCACCACGGCTTTGCCGATCCCGGTCAGATTTTCCATGCTGCGGTTCCAGAGCATGATCTGGCCATGGGTATCGATGAACACCGCGCCCTCCTGCATCCGCTCCAGTAACGCTGCGCGAAAAAAGGGCGTGCTGTCGGGCATGGCGTTTCCAGCGGTTGCTGCTGTGGCGGTCAGTTCAGGCAATGATGTGGTGACTGTCATGGTTGGCTTTTGTTTCGTTATCTCGCACAGGGTGCTGTGCCAGGCCGGGTCCCTTCAAGACCCCGTCACGTTAATTAATGTTTCGTTGTCGGGACCGGACTGACCAGCCCCCAGACCGCCTGGCGGGGCGGCAATAATGAGCTTCTGGGCCTGAAAGTGTAGGTCACGATGCGTGGTGGTGGTGAAAATGGGGGGAGCGGGAGGAATTATTTATCCGACACTGACGTTTGCAACGAATGAATGGGCTGGCTAACCTGAGCATGGCTTTTTTTTGACACTCCGGTGGACCCGTTTCGAAGGAACGACTGTATGCGGTTGGGACGATTTCAGCATGGAGAAGAAATTTTCCATTGCAGCATCACGGACACCGGCGGAAAAACCAGCATCTGCCGCTGGCCAGACCCGTTCGATTTTGCCGACTGGGCCGCTTCGGGCCAGTACAGTCCCCCTGCTCTCCCAACGGCATCAAGCCCCCCTGTTTTGGAGGGTTCAAAAGGCACAGCCCATGTCCCTGCCATCGACATCGAACGGGGCAAATTGCTGACTCCGGTTCATCGCCCCGGAAAAATCATTTGTATCGGGAAAAACTATGCCGAACACGCGGCCGAAATGGGTGGGGATGTCCCGGAATTGCCGGTTGTATTCTCCAAATTTTCCTCGGTAGTCAGCGGTCCTGGCGCGGAAATCGAATTGCCCGCGATTTCACAGCAGGTCGATTACGAAGCCGAACTGGTGGTCGTGGTCGGCAAGCCGGGGCGGCGAATTCCCCGCGACCAGGCGCTGCAGCACGTGCTTGGGTACACCTGCGGCAATGACATTTCCGCACGGGACTGGCAAAAAGGCCGGCCCGGCGGACAGTGGCTGTTGGGAAAATCCTTCGACACGTTTGCACCAGTCGGACCGTGGATCGTGACCGCCGACGAACTGGCCAACCCGGGAAACCTGAACATTGTCATGCGTCTGAATGGACAGGTGATGCAGTCCGCCAACACCAGCCAGTTGATCTATCCAGTCGATTTCCTGGTCCACCACCTGTCACAGTTTTTTACCCTCGAAACGGGTGATCTGATTTTTACCGGCACCCCTGCTGGCGTCGGTGCTGGCAGAACGCCTCCGGTTTTTCTCAGTCCGGGCGACGTTTGCGAAGTCGAGATCGAAGGGATCGGCGTTTTGACCAATCCGGTTGTCGCGGCCTGTCCAGACAGCTGAAAAACAGCCGGTTTTCCGGCGGTTTTTAATCCGGTCAAGCCAGCCTGGTGTGGCTGCCGAATATACAGAATGTGCAGGCCGCGACCCGCGTCACGGTCTGCAGCCGGTCCGCTGGTGTTCTGCGCCCCGGATCATTCCACGTCGTGCGATTGCTGTTGTGCGAACGACCCACGCCACCGATTCCCACAAGTGTCGGAAACATGTCCATGGTTATTCGTCGCAGTGATTCCCGCCGCCGCAAAGTCGTGATTCAGGAGGCCACCAGCCAGCTGGAGCAGGTCCCCGAACCGGCCGAAACCGCAGCGGCAGCCCCACGGCCCAAAAAAAGGCGGGCCAGCCGCGACTATTTGCCCGCTGCCCAGCGCCGTCACCAGCACAAAAGCACGGACTGGATTCCCAAACGCCGTCCCGCCGTCGCCATATTCCTGCTGGCGCTGGCCGGATGCGTGATCGCACTGGCCGGGATGGACTGGTTTTGCCGGTCTGCGCCGTCGCCGTCCACACTGAATGAAATTGATGGATGGCGACAGCGATTGTCCCTGCAAGGCAACTGTTCGCTGTCGGTCTGGTTTTCGACTGTGTTGTTGTTGATCAGCGCAATGGCCAGCCTGCAAATTCGCGCGCTCCGCCAGCACCGTTCCAACGACTATCGCGGAACCTACCGCGTCTGGATGTGGTTTGCCGGACTGTTGCTGCTGGCCAGCGTGAATTGTGTGCTGGACCTCGATGGAATGGCCCGCAGTCTCTTCGGACAAATCGGAAACGGACAGAAGGCCGCCTGGTTTCTGTCGGGCGTGCAATGGATTGCGTTGATGGCGATTTTGACCCGGGGTGCGATCGAAGTCCGCCGTTCGCCCGCGTCGCTGGCTGTCATCGTAATCGTCTGGCTGGCCTACAGCGCGTCCCTGCTGCTGCGACTGCCCGGCATGGAATCCCGGGTTGTGCAGGACGACGGCTTCACCGCCGCGGCGCTGAACCTGTTGGCCACGACGGGAGTTTTTGTCTCGATCACTCTTTATGCCCGTTTCGTCTATCTCCGCGCCAATGGGCTGGTCGCGGCAACGGTGAATGCTTCAACAAAAAAGCGGTCGAAAAAAACCGCATCCGAAAAAACGAAGGCGACGGAATCGCCCGCCGCCAAACCCCGTGTCGCCCGGACACCCCGCAGCGGCAAACGGAAAGTGGCCGACGAAGCCACAATGGAAAACGGAACCGTATCCGAATCCGTCAAATCTGCGGTCAAAGAAACACCATTCGAATCCCGACAAGCTGCGCCGGTCCGCCCGACTGCCACCGAAGCACCGCGACCCACGGTCACTGCATCCCCGGAACAAAATCAGGACGAAGAAGCCGACCTGGATTCCGGCGACGAACGAAATCAGATCCGCACGTTGAGCAAAGCCGAACGGAAACGGCTGAAAAAGCAGCAGCGTCAACAGGGATCAACCCAAGATCGCCGCGCTGCCTGATCTCTAGGTCCGGCCATACGGTGTCTGTTGTTTGGTGATTGGTAGTTGGGGGGCCGGGGTTGATGACTGGTGGTTGGTAATTCCCAGCGGTTTTCGGGACAACGGCCCGGTGGTTGCATTGCCCAGGCTGGAGGCCTGGGAGGGCAACAGGTGGCAATAGGTGGGAGCCAACAGGTGGGTGGCACGGAATGCAGCACGGAATGCACAATGCACCATCCGACCCCACCGGCCCTGTGCCGGTCGGTGAACGGGTCTGGAAACTACAGCGAACCCGCGCCACACCATCAGACCCCACCGGTAGTTGTCAGACACGCTTCCACCGGGACAAGCCCGGTGGTGAGCGGCGGGTGCGAGGTGCCGGTAGTTGTCAGACACGCTTCCACCGGGACAAGCCCGGTGGTGAGCGGCGGGTGCGAGGTGCCGATAGTTGTCAGACACGCTTCCACCGGGACAAGCCCGGTGGTGAGCGGAGCGGGTGCAACCCTGCTCTTTGCTCACCTGCCCTGTGGTCAATGGGCTTTCGGTCGTAAAATGGCGTCCATCCGAACACACCGTTTCGCCCACAACATCCCATGACCGTTCGCACCCGTTTTGCTCCCAGCCCAACCGGATACCTGCACATTGGTGGCGTCCGCACCGCGCTGTTCAATTGGCTGTTGGCCAAACAGGCCGGTGGGCAATTCATTTTGCGGATCGACGATACGGACGACCAGCGAAATCAGGCCGAAGCTCTCCAGCCGATCCTCGACGGATTCCAATGGTTGGGCATCGACTGGGACGAAGGCCCAACTCCGGACGGTGCGAACAGCAGGGGACCTCATGGACCCTATTTCCAGTCGCAACGGCTGGCGCATTACCAGGCAGCCGCAGAAAAGCTGCTGGCATCGGGACATGCCTACCGCGATTACGCTTCGACCGAAGAAATTGCTGCCGAACGGGCCGCCGCAGAGGCCAACAAGACCGAATTCGTCTACAGCCGGAAATGGATGGCCGAAACCGCTGCCGACGCAAAACGTTTTGAATCGGAAGGCCGCACCGCGGTCGTCCGGCTGAAAATGCCCCGGGAAGGCACCTGTCGCATCGACGACCGGATTCGCGGCGCGGTCGAATTCGACTGGGCGCGCGAACAGGACCACGTCATTCAGCGCGCCGACGGAACGTGTCTGTACCACCTCGCCAGTGTTGTCGACGACCATGATTTCTTGATTACACACGTGGTCCGGGCCGTCGAGCATCTTTCGAACACGCCGCGGCAGATTTTTATCGCCCAGTCACTCGGCTACGAATTGCCGCAATACGCCCACATTCCCTTCGTTTCGGAACCTGGCAGCAAAACCAAACTGAGCAAGCGCAAAATTGACAAGTACCTGAAAAACGCCGATTTCAAGTCGCTGGTCGATCGCGGGATGGAGATTGCCGGCCGCGTGGGGCTGACGGCGACTCCGGAATCCTTCAATCCGGTTCTGGCTGGTTTTTACCGCGATATCGGGTTTTTGCCTGATGCGCTACTGAACTATTTTCTGCTGCTCGGATGGTCACTGGATGACAAGACCGAAGAATTTTCGCGTGACGAAATGATTCAGGCCTTTTCGCTGGAGCGGGTTGTCAAAAGCGAAGCCAGTTTTGATCCCGCCAGGCTGATGTCGTTCCAGCAGCGCTACATGAACCGGTTGCCGGAAAAACAAAAGGTCGCAATGGTTCTCCCGTATTTGCAAAAAGCGGGCCTGGTAACCACACCACCTCCCTGCGAAATTTCCGACAAACTTCGAGCTGTGATCGCCGCCGCGGGAGACCGGCTGACGATGGCGGGAGACATTCTGCAATTCGACGAATTTTTTGTCGACGACGCGACTTTGACATGGGACGAAGCAGCCTTTCAGAAGAAGCTGGTTCAGGCCGAAAAGGTGGATGAACTCCTGCGGGATCTGGTTGGCGTCTTTGAAAGGGTCGCCCCGTTCACCGCCGCGAACATCGAGGCCGCAACCAAGTCCTTTGGTGACGGACGATCGGTCAAACTGGGCCAGATCATGGGCCCGCTGCGACTGGCCATCACCGGGAAACAGACGGGCGTGGGCATGTTCGAGGCCCTTGAGATCATTGGCCTCGAGAGCATCCGGAAACGCATCGAGCTGGCCCTGCAGCGTCGCCTTTCGTTCACCAGTTAAATGGCCATGTGGCTTTTCAACTCCGGCAACTGGACCCGACGATCCGGTCCGGCCCAACCGACAACAACACCCTTCTTTTTTGATTCCCCATGAACACCGATCCTGAATCCAGAACTCATCGCGACTTTATCCGGCAGATTGTCGAGGCGGACATCGCTGCCGGAAAAAATGGGGGGCGCGTTCATACACGGTTCCCGCCCGAACCGAACGGCTACCTGCACATCGGGCACGCCAAATCGATTTGTCTGAATTTCGGTATTGCCGCCGACTACGGCGGGAAATGCAATCTGCGTTTTGATGACACGAACCCGGACGCCGAAGACACCGAGTTTGTGGATTCGATCCAGAACGATATTCGCTGGCTCGGTTTCGAGTGGCATGGTGAGGCACTTTACGCATCGGACTATTTCGAAAAACTGTACGAACTGGCCGAAAAACTGATCGGCGACGGCAAGGCCTATGTCTGCGACCTGTCCGCCGATGAGACGAGTGCCTATCGGGGAAAATGGAATGAGCCCGGACGGGACAGCCCCTTCCGGGACCGGACGCCCGAAGAGAATCTCGACCTTTTCCGCCGGATGCGGGCTGGCGAATTCAAAAATGGCGAGCGGACCTTGCGGGCCAAAATCGACATGGCCTCCAACAACATGAATCTGCGCGATCCGGCGATGTACCGCATCCGCCATTCGCACCATCATCGCACCGGCGACAAATGGTGTATTTATCCGACGTACGACTGGACGCATGGCGAGAGTGACTCATTCGAAGGGATCACGCATTCGATTTGCACACTCGAATTCGAACAGCATCGTCCGCTGTACGACTGGTTCATCAACGCCTGCGAAATCCATCATCCGCAGCAGATTGAATTCGCGCGGCTGAACCTGACATACACCGTGATGAGCAAGCGAAAATTGCTGGAACTGGTCAAAGCCGGTTCTGTCGATGGCTGGGACGATCCACGCATGCCCACAATCTGTGGTTTGCGGCGTCGCGGCTACACGCCGGAATCGTTGCGGAATTTCTGTGCCCGCATCGGTGTCACGCGAGCCAACAGCCTGACGGACATGGCCGTGCTGGAACAGGAAGTCCGCGAGCATCTCAACAGGGTCGCTCCACGGGTGATGGGCGTTTTGAATCCGCTGAAAGTCGTGATCACGAACTGGCCGGAAGGAAAAACAGAGTTTCGCGAAGCCGTCAACAACCCGGAAGACCCGGCGGCCGGCGTTCGGCAGGTTCCATTTTCCGGCGAACTGTACATCGAAGCCGACGATTTCATGGAAGTCCCGGTCAAAGGCTTCAAACGGCTGGTTCCCGACGGCGAAGTCCGTTTGCGGTACGGCTATTTCATTCGCTGCAATGAAATCCTCAAAGACCCCACGGGGAAAATCACCGAACTTCGCTGCACCTACGATCCGGAAACCAGCGGCGGTCAGGCTCCCGACGGCCGCAAAGTCAAAGGCACGATACACTGGGTTTCGGCGTCGCACGCCATCGACGCCGAGGTGCGGATGTACAACCATTTGCTTTCCGTCGAAAATCCAGGCGACCTGCCCGATGGCACGGACTGGAAAACGGCGCTGAATCCCGACTCGCTGACGGTTTTGCACAACTGCAAACTGGAACCGTCGATGGCCAGCGCAGAACCTGGCACCAGTTACCAGCTGGAACGGATGGGCTATTTTTGCCTCGACTCCCGGGATGCGTCCCCTGGCAACCCCGTTTTCAACCGGACCGTGACTCTGAAGGACTCGTGGGGGAAAGGTGCGCCAACCGTTCCACGCTGACACTTTCCGGCCCGGCACTTTCCAGGCCAGAAACGGGCTTTATGCAAATACGGCAAGTCCGTTTGATGCGGACTTCTTCGGTCGGGCGAGGCGCAAAAAAAAGCGACTGCGGACATAAAGTCCGCAGCCGCGAGCCAATCGCTCTCAGCGAAATGCTACAGAGTTTCCAGTCGCGGACCCTGGCGGGCATCCACAGTCCCGTCAGCACCTGCGGCAACCGCAGGAAATCCGCATTGTTTTCAGGGGACGACCTAGAACAGGGTAAACGCTCCGGGGATCATGAATCCGGCCTGATGCGCCAGGCCTTTGCCGCTGATCGGCACGGGATAGGCCAGCCACGGTGCACAGTCGCCAGGCCGATAGTAGCCGAGTGCGTACTGGCATTCGTTGGGCGGATGGATTCCGGTTTGGTAAGGCAGCGTCACCAGACTGACGAAAAAATGAGCCGAACTGCGCAAGGGTTGCAGCAGCGGTCCGTCCGAATGGCCATAACGTTCCAGCTGGATGTCTTCGAAATAGAGCGGCTTGTGACAAAGATTGGCTGCGTGCCAGGTCATCGTTTGTGGCGTCCAGCAGCGGGGCTGGAAAACGGACGTCGACACCAGACAGTGAGTCGGCAGCTGCCAGGCCTCGGCAATCGCTGCGAGGTCGTTTTCACCGAGACGGGCAAAGGAAATTTTCTGCAGCCCGTTGCCCGAATCGATGACCACATACCCACGTTTCAGGTCGACCATGGTTCCGCTGATCACCGGGTTGCCCCAGGTATCAGTCCAGTTGCGATAAATCTGTTGCGGGGCATCGCCCCGAATGTTCATGGGTGGGCTGAGGTCCAGCGCGATATCGGTGATCGGGTTGGACAGCAGCGTTTGGCGAAATTCGCCACAGTCCTTTTCGGCTTTCTTTCGTTCCGGACTGGTTTCATCCTGATTTTGGGAATCGGCCGTTTCCTGTTCGTCCTGCCAGTTGCCGTGGGGGAGGGCTGGATACGCGGCGCCGCTGGCGTAACCCGAATTGAGGGCGGGCGTTCGCGATCCGTTTGCTGACGGTCTTCGCAGCGCAGAATTTTGCTGGTCGAAACCCTGTCCAGGCAAATCGGTCTGCAGGATGCTGCGGCCGCCATCGCCTGGAGTATTTCCGCGGTTGTTCAGCACGCTCACCGGACTTTGCGCCGGAACGCGTTGCATCTGCGAGGACGCGGGCCGCGTTTCGGGGTGAGCCGGCGTCTGGCTGATCCGCTCAACAGGAGGTTGGGGGAGCATCAGGTCCTGTTCCATTTCCAGAAACGGATCCGGAGCGGGAGCGGGAGCGGGAGCGGGAGCGGGAGCGGGAGCGGGAGCGGGAGCGGTTGGGGACGGAGCCGGAACGGGAGCAGCGCCGGACCGGGTGTACATGGCCTGGGGTGCAGCGTTTTTTCCGGGGATCAGGTGAACCGGGGGCAACAGTGCCG
>JBGSVU010000143.1:0-1727 GCA_041752775.1 Pirellulaceae bacterium
CGGATTCTGTTGCCGAATCAACGTCGATGGCGGTTTCCCCGTCTCCGGCCAGCGGTGTCTCGCTGGTGTTTTCGTCGACCACTGGCGCGGCAGGGGTCGACGTCTCGGCGGACTTTTCCCTGAGATCCCGGTCCTGCCCGACCTTCAGTTCGGTAACGGCATGGTCCAGCTGACTGAGATTGCCGGAAAAACGGTTCCAGGCTTCTTTAGGAGTATCTGTCCGAAAAGTCCGCAGTACGCTGGACAGAGCGCCCGCCTGGTCCTGCCCGGAATCAGCTGGCAGATCGGGCAATCCGGCAGCAATTCGAAACTGGCTGGCCACCGCCTCGACCCTGTGCAGTTGCGACAGAAAGGCCGCTGGCTCTGTTTCCGGGTCTTTGGAATCGTCGAGTTTGAGGAACGCATCTTCGAGTTCACGAAATTCTTCGACGGCCGGGATATCCAGATTCAGGCTGGATCGCAGCTCAACCAGTTTGCCTCCGACCGCACCGGATGAAAACCGCTGCAGCACCATTCGGCCTTCCGAAGCGGCCAGCATAAAAACGAGGGCCATCGGGGCAAACACGACCAGGCAAATCGTTGCGGTTGTCAGTCCGGCAGCGACCTGATTGCGGCCCCGGCATTTCTCCAGGAACCACTGGTGCAGCGGATTGAAAATTACGACCAGCAGGGCGGCGAGGAACAGCGGCACGAAGAAGCCGACCATCAGTTTGTAAAACATGATGATCAGCAACACGATCACGGCCAACAGGACGCCAAACGAGAAATAGCGGGACATTGTTTCGGCTATTTTCCTCTTTCAGTCTGGATGCCGTGAATTGTACGGTGTAAATCGTCAGTCGGCGAAACAGCCGACAGAACTGACGGAATAGCAGGTCCGTCGTTCCACAGGCATCCGTTGACGACAGGAAATTACTCTTCCGGGCTGCTCACTTCGATTGTTCGCGTTCGATCCCAAAAGAGCAAAGCGAACAGGACAAAAACAACGGCAGCGAGTCCAGCCGGAAACAGCCAGAATTCTTTCCAAAGCTCCATCGTTCCTGCCAGGCTGGACGTATCCAGCCCTGCAGGGTGTTCGCGTGTAAACATCGTCGTAAAAGTTTCGAAAAAGCCCTGTTTGGGACGCTGATCTGAGGCCAGCTTCAACGCCTCGCCAAATTTGTCGGCCGCCTCTCCCTGAATGCCATTGCCCATCAGCCAGAAACCAAGGTACATACCCAGTCCCTGCGTCAGAAACACCAGTAAGGACTGGGCTTGCCCGCGAATTTGCGGAGGTGCCTTCCTGTTGTCAGTTTGTGTCAGGGCCTGGTGGGGCGGTTGTGAGGCTTACCTGTCGTACTGGTGCTTGGCGGTTGGCAGTCGGCGGTGGGTTGCGAGACTTGTGGAAACGTGCGCCCCACCAGACCACACAGGTCCGCGGCTAGGCCTTGAAGACAGAGGCGATCCAGATGGCTTGGGAGCTTTCAACGCAGGTCCGCAGCAGCTCGGGAGGGGGGACGTCTGGGTTCTGCACGGGGTCTCGTCATGCTGTCCGTTTGGACCAGGCGGGCAAGAAAGCAGGAATGCGTTGTACATATCGCGCTGGTGGTTGCCGATTTGGCGTGGCAAGAGTCGCACTCATGCGAGTATGACCTGTGGGACCTTGCGCTCCGCCAGACGTCAGAGCCTCGCAGCCAGACCATTGCAGGGCAGCACTGGCTGGCGGTCGGCAGTTTCTCTGACGCATT
>JBGSVU010000144.1:0-9870 GCA_041752775.1 Pirellulaceae bacterium
GGCGTCAAATGGGGACTAGCATCACCCGAGGGCACGCGTTTTTCTGCTGGTCACCGGTGATGTTGGGACGAGGACGGATCAAAATCCTGTTTTCCCCGAATTTCCCACCGCCTTAGCGTTGCGAATCCGGAATATTTGGCCAATTTCGGAATCGGGTCCTTGTCGAATTCGGGACAGCTGCGAAAATCCGGGGGACTGTTTTTCGAAGCGTTAGAGGAGCAGAAAAACCGGGAGCGCAAAAAAAAACGAAGGGTTCCCGCTCGCCGCTACAGGAACCCTTCTAAAGTTGGCTGTCCGAATCCAGTGGATGACTCCAGCGGTTCGGAGACCCCCAGCCCACAATGGTATCGGCGGGACTGGCCAACAGGCGTTAGATTTCGGCGGCGTCCGGATCAACGGTTACAACCGGCAAAGTCCAACCCAGCTGGTGCCGGAACTTTCAACAGGTTTTTTACTTCGCGGGCAAAAAATGACTGAAGAAAAAATGGAACCCGCAATTCTGGTTCTCGAGGACGGAACGCTGTACACCGGATGGCGGCTGGGAGCTGAAGGCACGACGGTCGGCGAAATCGTTTTCAACACCTCGATGACGGGCTATCAGGAAATCCTGACGGACCCCAGCTACTGCGGCCAGATTGTCGTGATGACCTATCCCGAAATCGGCAATTACGGTTTCAACGCTGATGATCACGAAAGTCGTCGCCCCTTCCTCGCCGGATTTGTGGTTCGCAACGTCAGTCCGCTGGCCAGCAACTGGCGTTCCGAAGGGATGTTGCAGCAATTCCTCACGGAGCAGGGTATCGTTGGCATCTCCGACATTGATACGCGCTCTCTGGTACGCCGGATCCGGAATGCTGGAGCAATGCGTGCGGGTATTTCCAGTGAAATACTGGACCCCAAACTGCTGCTGGAAAGAGTGCTGGCCGCGCCCTCGATGAATGGACAGGACCTGGCCAGCCGGGTGTTGCCCGAAGCCAGTTGCCAGTGGACTGAAGTCCTGTCGGAGTGGTGGCAACATTCGCCCCATGCCAGTCCGGTGCCTGGGCAGTCACAGGGGCATGTCGTCGCACTGGATTTCGGCATGAAACAGAATATTGCGAGGCATCTGGCCAGTTGCGGGTTCGCGGTCACCGTGGTTTCCGGATCGACTGCCGCCAGTGAAATTCTCGCTCTCGAACCGGGCGGGGTCTTTTTATCCAATGGGCCTGGCGATCCGGCTGCGGCAACTTGGGCGATTGAGACCATTCGGGAACTGCTGGGCAAAGTCCCGATCTTTGGAATTTGTCTTGGGCACCAGCTACTGGCGCTGGCCTGCGGAGCCCAGACGTTCAAGCTCAAGTTCGGGCACCGTGGAGCCAACCAGCCGGTGATTCAACTGGCCTCCAGCAAGATCGAAATCACTTCCCAGAATCATGGTTTTGCCGTCAGCGACGAAAACCTGCCAGACGATATCGAAGTCACGCACAGAAATCTGAATGACAACACCATTGCCGGCATCCGGCATCGCAAATATGCGGCTTTCAGTGTGCAGTACCATCCCGAAGCCAGTGCCGGGCCGCACGACAGTCACTACCTGTTCGGCGAATTTGCCCAGATGATTTCCGCGACCCGGACGACCTCGCTGGCGTGATTTCTTTCGGCAGCAGCAGCTTGGACCTGGAAGGCTGATTCAGGGGCGCCAATTCTGGTCCAGAAGGCGGCCAGTAATGTGCCATATTGTGCCGTCCTGCGCTGGTACGCCGGAAACAACAGTCCGGAAACGCCAGACAGCGTGCGAGGTTTCCTGACGTCGATTTTACAGGGAACTTGACCCCTTCTGTCTTTGCGGCGGGGGTTTGATCCTTTTGGGGTTAAGCAATCAGTCGATACGGCCGTCGGGGACGGGAAAGAACGCACTGGAGGGAAAAGTAATCGCAGGTGCCACGCTACGCGCTGGCGGACAGACCGCCCTGCTCCTCGCCGAATGACCGAAAAAAGGCGATTCGGGACGGTTGTCGTAGGGTGAAATCAGGATGACGGGTTCCTCGGCCGGGCGGCCAAAACGGTAGCCCTGAATCAGGGGGACCTGATGTTCCACCGCCCAGTGCCACTCCATTTCGTCTTCGATTCCTTCCACGACGCATTTGATCCGAAGCTCCCGGGCAAGCCGCACGAGATTTTCCACAACCAGCCGTTTCCAGGAGTCCTGCATACAGCCGCGGACCAGCGATGATTCCAGTTTGATGATCTCTGGCCTGATCGACAACAGCAGGTGATAGGGATCGAATTGGGCTCCAAAATCATCGAGGGCGATGGCGATTCCGTGGGAACGGGCCTGGGCGCAAAACTGTACGATCGTGGCGGTGTCTCGTGCCCGGTCCGATTCAACGATTTCAAAAACCAGATCGGAGGGTAAAAAGCTGTTTTCCCCCAACAGATTGTTGACCCGGTTCCAGAAATCTCCCGTGGTGTCGATTTGACAGGGGTCAATATTCAGGAACAGTTTGCCGGATTCCCGGCACAGATGGCTGCCCCGCAAACAACACCACAGCGCCGCCGTGTGCAGTTCCCGACGGAGACGATTCGACCAGACCAGCGAAAACAGCTCGCCAGCATTCAGCGTCAAATCATCCGACATTTTACAGCGGATCAGCGCTTCGTGTCCGTACACGCCGACCTTCCCTGGACCGAAGGATTCCACGATCGGCTGGAAGTGACAGCGCAAACCGCCCTGGCGAATCCGGCCAAAGACCCAGTCTTCCACCACCATTTGCCGAAAGTCGAAAAAATCCGCAGCCCGCGCATTGTCTTTCCATCGACCGTCCGGACTGATCCGGCAAACCTGGATTTGCAGCCGGCTGATGTCGTGATTGCGGAATTCCTGCACCGCACGAATACAGGTTCTCAGTTTGGTCCGGGAATTGAAAGCGGTTTCGGACAGAACTTCCGGCAACACATTACTGCTGACATCACCCCGGTCCAGAACGCGCAGCAACATCTGGCAGTCGGTGCGATTCCCGATTTTCCTGGCAGGGGACTGCTTCGGGACAGAGTTCATGACGATAACCGGGGGACAGAGATTCGGGCTGGCGGCGGCTGGTAAGAAACGTACTGCAAAAAACAGCGACTGCGGCCGCGATCCGGATTTTTTTCGGCAATCGGCAATGTTTGACACCGTCCGCGCCAGTTGTCCGGATTGCAGCGGTTTTCAAAGAATTCGGCCAGCGATCGGCAGGAGTTCTTCCGGATCAGGCTTTCTTCGCAGTACCGGTTTTCGCAACAGCAAAAAAACCCCGCAGCGTTTTTCACTCTGCGGGGTCGGATTCATCGCCGGTTTTGAATTCGTTCAGAAGGTTTGATCAGGGAATCGGGCTTTCATCCTGATCCCAAACGGACTGTTGCGTTGTCACCTTCGGGTTCCAGGGTGAGCCGTTTTGGCGCCAGCCACGGTTCTTCGGTACAAACCGGGGCCAACGTCCAAACGGCTCACGTGAAAACTCCAATTCTTTAGGTTGACAGCCCCTTATTCCCAGACCTGCACGAGTTCATCATTGGCGCGGGTTGCCATCGCCCGGTAAACCGTTTCTTCGATGGCGTCGTTAATCAGGTGAACCGAGCCGTCAGCAAAAACGAAATTGGCACCCTGTGGATGGAAACTGCGAAAGTCATCAAAGTGCCCGTCGCGATGATTCGGCGTATGGTCAGCCACACCGACAACCCGGGGAAACGGCTCTTCGATATCAGCAAAGACGCCAGCCCACGACAGGTGCCCGAAGTCGTTGCGCCGTTCACCCACCAGTATGGTATTGCTCAATCCATCCGTAATGTCGCGAAAGTGAATGTGACTGTTGGCAAAGAAAACTCCGTCGCCACCAAACGGATCGTCTTCGATTTCGGTCGTGCCGAACATTCCCGAATAATTGCTGCGGGCAATCCAGTGCTCTTCATGGTCGTGCCCAACAGGTGGATCGTGAATGGCAGGAGCATGATGATGGCCACCGGCAATCTCTTCGTTCAGGTTCAGCAAATTGTCGGCGGGGTCTGACGCGCACTGGAATACTGGCACCAGCAGTTTCAGGACTTCTTCGTGCTGTTCATCGTCGCAAGAAAGACGGGGGTCAATCCCGTCAAAAATCGACTGCATTTCGACATGGGGCAGAATGTAATAGGCCCAGCCCCAGCCCGGACCACTGGCCGGATTGGCCGGATCAACTGTCGCGTCCCACCCGGTGGGCAACCGTTTCAGGGCACTTTCGTAATTCATCATGGCCAGTCCGATTTGCCGGATGTTACTGGCACATTCCGTGCGGCGGGCGGCCTCCCGAATCATTTGCACCGCAGGCAACAACAGCGAAATCAGAATGCCGATGACGGCAATCACAACCAGCAATTCAATTAAGGTAAAACCCGCGCGAGGGCGAAAGCATTTCATTTTCAGGCTCCAGAGAAACCCGCCCGGTGCAGAACGTGCCAACAAGTGGCAATGTATGGATCAACAGCCCGGAGCGGCAAGTAGTGGCAAAGGTAAACTGACGCGACGAATCAGGCGGAAACCCTTGCAACTGGCGGAGCACGCCCCTGAAACCCCAGTTTTGTGCTGGAAGGAGCAATCTGGACAAAAGGCACAGTCAGTCCGGCAATCTGCCCAGAAACTGACAGTGGGGCTGTTTTCGCAAAAGTGCCACAGAGCTGGGAGACAACCTGACACAGCCCGCAGGTACCCGCGAATTCTTGTTGTGGACTGCTTTCCGGTCTGGAATGCCACCCGCCAGGGATTCCTGAAGCGCTGACGACCCCACTGGGCGTCTGGTTGCTGGTCGATTTGAAACCATCGTGACAGTGAGTCGCGACGTCGCCTGGGACCCTGGTAGCAGAAGTGTGAACCCGATGGTGGCAACTCTGGCCGGCGACGCAATCGACGACGACATGGCAATCCTGGCCGGAATGAAAGTGCTGGTCGGCGGCGTCGTTATGCCGGTGATGGTGCAACAGCGACACGAATTGGGCAGCAAGCATGGACTGGATGGTGACCAGCGCCATCCAGGCCGGAAATGTATTGCGAATTCGTTGTCTGAAATTCATGTTGCGCGGGAAGAGTACCCTGGTAAAGTCTCCCCTCATTTTCCGCAACAACCCAACTAAATGCAAGTGAAAGTAGGGAATTCTTTGCGAAGCACCGGGATTACCCCCAAAGGAAATCCGGACAAAAGAGGTTACAATCGTTTTTACCTGCAAAACGAAGAATAAACGGCCTTGGGGCAGGTTGCCGGATTGGCTTCCAACACCGGCCGGGGTGACTGGTGTCCGGTTCGCTATTCCTTCATTTTTAATTTTTTAACTGTTAATCTGGTTTTCCCCGGACTGGCTGTATTCCATGACTCAATTTGCCATTCGCCCGGTGACTCTCACCTGTGGATTCGTTCCATCTGCGTCGGGGAGCGTCCTCTACCGGTGCGGCAATACCGTGGTTCTGTGTACGGCCAGCGTCGATGAAAAAGTGCCCGACTGGATGATTGCCAGTGGCAAGGGATGGGTCACAGCCGAGTACAACATGTTGCCGGCCAGCACCGCGCCGCGAAAACCGCGAGAACGAAACAAGCTTGACGGACGTACAACCGAGATTCAGCGGTTGATCGGTCGCAGCCTGCGGGCCGTTGTGGACATGTCCGCACTGGGACCGCGGCAAATCATCGTGGATTGCGATGTCATCCAGGCGGATGGCGGAACACGAACAGCCAGTATCACTGGCGGATTCGTGGCCCTGGTCCAGGCCATTGCATCCATTCGCGACCGTCTGCCCGATCCGGCGCGGCTGCCCCTGACAGACAGCGTCGCCGCGATCAGTGCGGGAATTGTCGACGGGCATCCCGTACTCGATCTGGACTATAACCGCGACAGCCGGGCTGATGTGGACATGAACGTTGTTTTGACCGGCAGGGGAAGGTTCGTGGAGATTCAGGGCACAGGCGAGGGCGCGACATTTGATGACGGCCAGTTGCAATCGATGATCGGGCTGGCTCGCGACGGGATTCGCGAGTTGACGGAAATACAGCAGGCCGCACTGGACGATTTGAAACTTGACGGGCTGTTTGCCTGAACCATTCACCACTTCAACGGAGTTCGCAGTGTCCAGTTCACGTGAAGCACGCACGGTGTTGATGGCGACTGATGTGCCCTTCTGGAATGCTTCGACAGGCGCCCAGCAGCGGATGTTGTCGATGGCCAAATACCTGTCGGGCAGCCCTTTCCGGCTGGTGACATTTTATGTGGGCGAAGTCGGCCCGGACGATCCGGCGCGGATTGCCATGAGTGGTCTGGAAGTTGTTTTTTACGAGAGCGCCCGCCCCCCTGCGGCCTTTGTCGCAAGGCTGAAATGGTATGCCGAAGCCACCCGGATGCAGTTGCAGCGACTGGTCGGTCCGGCAGGCAACTCCCAGCCCGCCGCCGCAACCGTCAGCGATTCACCCGAGCCACTTCAGGTTGCGGACTACAGTTGGCCGTGGGCCATCGAGCAGTTCCGCGAAACCGTCCGGAACCTGAATCCGGTCGCGATCATTTGCCAGTATGTGACGATGAGTTACCTGATTGGAGCCCTGTCGATTCCCGAGCGAAAAAAGATTCGCTGCATCCTCGATACGCATGACATCCTGCACGATCGGGGTATCCAGTTCGGATCGGCCGGCTACATGCACTGGCTGGAAATCAGCCGCGAGGAAGAGGCCGGGTTGTGGGACCGGTTCGATGCGGTGCTGGCCATCCAGAGTGAAGAGGCCGGACTGATTCACGAACTGGCACCCAAACCGAAAGTCCTCGTGACACCGCACTCCATCGACTATCTGACGGACACGCAAACGACGGTTCGGCAGGGAGAGATGCCGGATGAACTGGTGATCGGCTATATCGGGTCGGCGAACTACAGCAACTGGCATGCGATCAATCGTTTTCTGATTGAGAGCTGGCCGGAGTTGCTGGAGCAGGAACAGCCCCGGATTCGCCTGTTGATCGCCGGAAAAATCTGCGACTGGTTTCAGATGCGGCGGGGGCGGAGTGGCGGCAGCGGTCCCGGCACAGGCACTGCCCCGGCCGAGTTGATGCAACGGGTCGAACTGGCGGGCGAGATGCCGCAATTGAAGGATTTTTACCAGCGGATTGATATCGCCGTGAACCCGGTCCAGTTCGGCACCGGGCTGAAAATCAAGAATGTCGAAGCGTTGGCCTATGGAGTCCCCCTCGTCACCACGCTACAGGGTGTGGCCGGAATGAGCGAGGAAGCCCGTTCAGGTTGCGTCGTGGCACAGGAATTGATGGATATGCCCCGGCATCTGGTCCGGCTGGCGTCCGATCCCCAGCTGAGACGCCAGTTGGCCCGTCGCGGCCGGGAAGTTGCAAAATCAGAGTTTTCCGACGAAAACGCATTTTCGCAATTGCGGGAATACCTCGCGCCACTGGCCTGACATCCGTCAACGGCGGACTTTAAGGAAAAAACCCCCTCTTTTCGCAGGCGTTGCCCGGCGCCCTGTCAATGACTATTGTAAGATTGGACGAAATACTGCCGTGGCTGGCCGCTCCAGTGGCCCGTTACCGGACTGTTAACATCGAGGAAAAACACCATGAAACGACGTCCTGTCCGCTCCGGATTTACGCTGGTGGAATTGCTGGTCGTTCTGGCGATTATTGGCATTCTGGTCGGGTTGCTGTTGCCAGCCGTCCAAATGGTGCGCGAAGCTGGCCGGCAAACCCAGTGCAAAAACAATCTGAAACAGTTGGGACTGGCCGTTCAGGCTTACGAAGCCGCAATCGGTCACATTCCACCCAGCCGCGCCAATGACGGCTTTCTGACCTGGCCTGTTTTGATCATGCCATGGATCGAAATGCAAAGCCTGCAGGACCAATTCGATCTGAAGGCCAAATACGCAGCGGTCAATCCGGCTGTGTCTGTGCTGGCGACGCCGATGATGTCCTGCCCCACTCGCCGGGGACCGGGGGAGACGAGTGATTTTGAAACCAAGGGTGAACCGCCCGGGGCCGTCGGCGACTATGCGGGAAATGCCGGAACGTCCGAACATTTTCCGAACCTCGTATGGGCCGGATTCACCGGCGAACCGGACGGAGTGTTCAATTCCGGACTGGCGACGGAAAATCCGGTCCACAAAAACCGTCTGATCCATGGCCCCAAGGGCCGTTACCGGATGACGGACATTCAGGACGGGTTGAGCCACACACTGTTCATTGGCGAAAAAGCCGTCAGCTACTGGGGCGAACGACAACCAGGCGGCTGGGGTGACGGTTGTATTTACAGCGGCGAGGAACCTGGCACCGCAATGCGGCTGGGCGGAATCGGATTCGGCCTGGCGCCGACCTACCGGATCGATGCACCTGGTCCCGGCTCAATCCCGATTTTTGGCAGCCATCATCCAGGGTTCGTGAATTTTTCTGTGGGTGATGGCAGCGTGCAGACGCTGTCCGTTTCAATTGCCGAAGAAACCTTGCGGCGACTGTGTGCCCGCGACGATGGCACGATCACCAGTTTTGAATAAATTCTGCGCCGGTTGCCGCTCCGGGTTCTTTTCCCGGCGGGGCTCAGGGATTTGAAAACCGGGAGCGTTGTCCTCACTGTTTCGGAACTCATGGTTCAGACCGTTGCTGCCATTGGAACACCGGAAGAAGTGGCGCATCATGTGCGACCACTGGCGTTGCTGCGTCAGTCGCTGGGTCAGTCGTCAGTCGCATGCATGACACCGGAGCTCGCCACGGACCACTTGCATCCCGGCGACCTGGCGATTTTCTACAGTGAACACTTTGAGCGGTTCCGCCGTTGCATCGCCGAACTGAAACGGCGCCGCGTGGCAACGCTGTACATGGTCGATGGAATTCTGGAATGGCGCAACGCCTGGGAAAACCGCGCTGACGAACCGGCCTGCCCCTGGACAATGCGGCCCGTGTTGTCCGACAAGGTCGCGGCGATTGGCCCCTCGCAGGCCCGCACGCTCGCCGCCTGGGGCAATGGCAACAAGGTGGAATGTGTCGGCGTGCCCCGTTTTGACACGCTCAAAAATGCGAAAACCAAGTCACCCTCTGGCGAAGTTTTTCGCGTTCTGGTGGCGACGGCCAAATACCCCGGATTCACCGATACACAAACACAGGTAACCTGCCGCTCCCTGCTGGATCTGAAACAGTTCTTTTTGCAGGCAGGGACAGTCGGCGGAAAACGGGTTGAAGTCATCTGGCGGGTTTCGCGTCTGATCGAACCGCAGCTTGGGATCGAAAATTCACTGGACGATTTGACCGGCCGGGAACTGGTGCAACAGCTGTCGGAAGTGGACGCGGTCATCACGACAGCCTCGACGCTGATGCTCGAAGCGATGTTGCTCGACAGACCCGTGGCGCTGCTGGACTACCACAACTGCCCGCAGTATGTTCCCGCGGCGTGGACCATTGGTTCCCCGCTCCAGATTGACGATGTCGTGGCAGCGCTGGCGGCACCGGGAGCGGCGCGCATGGATTTCCAGAGACAGATTCTCCGGGATGCGCTGCAACTGGAATTGCCAGCCACGGAACGAATGAACCAGCTGGTGGAAATGATGCTGGCCGTTGCCGCGGATGCGGTAAAGCAGGAAACCGGAATGGTTTTTCCGGCCAGCCTGTTGCCCTCACTCGCCGACCGCGGCCAACGGACGGATTTGCAGGGCCTCTTTCCGCAGCAGGCAGAGTTTTCGAATACGAATCTTGTGGAACTGCAGGCCGAACTGGCGCATGTGCGGCGCGAAGTTGTCCACCTGGAATCGGTCATCGCCGGTTTGCGATCCGAGCTGGGGCAGGCACACGAAATTTTTGAACAGATTCATCGCCATCCGGTCGCAGGTCCGGTCGTGCGGGCGCGGCAGAAACTGA
>JBGSVU010000145.1:0-14432 GCA_041752775.1 Pirellulaceae bacterium
CCGATCTTGGCATGTGCGCAGCCGACGCGGGGACAAAACCCGTTTCCCGGGTATACCCGGCCAATCGACCGCTCAAATCCGGCTCAGGCCTCTCACCGACAAACCAGATTCCCGAAACGTTTCCAAAAAAACGATCGGCCAGTCGTGGTGGAATTTCCTCCGCCGTCACATTCCAGAAAACGACCATTCCTCCGCGCTGCAATTCTCCCAGTGTCGTCGTCACGCGGCCGAAATTCTGAAACGCCCGTCTCCACGCTTCACCACTCCCGGAAAAATCCGAACTGATGTAGCCGCCACTCCTGCGGGCCAGTTCCACCATCGACTGCTGGTCCGCCGTCGCCAGAAACTCCAGTCCCCCAAACAGCGGCGCCTGCGCCCTGGCCAGCCAGCCCGCCACGGTTTCAACATCCGTCTGAAGCTGTTCGGGCGTCCGATCCGGACCCGCGACACCACTTTGCCAATCCAGCCAGCGCTGATCGTACCATTGCCGGCCTTCCGCACAGACATTGCCGGAAAAAAGCAAAGACGCGTCCCGCCATTCAATCCGCACGTCGTCGCACAATAATGGACATCCGCAACAGGTGCGTGCGACCGGAAAAGGTTCCTTCCTGGCACCGTTCACAATTCAATTCCGGTCTCAAGTGTTTCTGGCATGGCCAGCGCGGCCGTTTCCAGAGAGGCCACCGGCCAGGAACAATAGTCGGCGCTGTAGTAACCCGCCGGGCGATGGTTGCCGCTCAATCCGCACCCGCCAAAGGGCAATTTGCCACTGGCCCCCGTCGTTTGCCGGTTCCAGTTGACAATCCCGGCGCGGATCTGGTGAACAAATTGCCGGTAACAGTTCGCGTCATCACTGATCAATCCCGCCGACAGTCCATACTGCGAATCATTGGCCGTCCGGATCGCCGTATCAAAATCCGGTACCCGGATCAGACTCAGCAACGGTCCAAAGACCTCTTCGTCCTCCAGCGAACTGACATCACTGACATCGATGATCCCGGGCGACAACAGAGCCGGATTGTCCCGCAGTACCTTTGTTTCCAGAATCGGGACGCCCCCGGCCCGAATCCGCTGTTGCCAGGCATCCAGCACCTGTTGCCCGGCGGCCCGACTGACGACCGTTCCGCAAAAAGGTTCTGGTGTATCGTTCCAGTAACCAGTACGCAATCGCCGGGTCATCGCCACCAGACGTTCAACAAAGGCGTCCGTCGAATCGTCCTGTACCACAATCAGCCGTCTGGCACAGGTGCACCGCTGTCCGGCCGAAATAAAGGCCGACAGCACCGTCAGGTAGGCCGCCGCATCGAGGTCCCCGGCCCGATGAATGACCAGCGGGTTGTTGCCACCCATTTCCAGGGCCAGAATTTTTTGGGGCCACTGGGCAAACAACTGGTGCAATGCCATCCCAGCCCGGCCACTGCCCGTGAACAGCAATCCGTCGGATTCCCTGTTTGCGGCAACAGCCTGGCCAACACTGCGGGCGCCCTGCACAAGGTTTAAAACACCCGGTGGCAAACCCGCCTCCTGCCAGGCCGCCGCCATCCAGGCTCCCACGGCAGGAGTCTGCTCACTCGGTTTGAAAACAATCGTGTTGCCTGCCAACAGAGCCGGCACGATATGGCCGTTCGGCAAGTGCGCCGGAAAGTTGAAGGGCCCCAGCACCGCGAGGACACCATGCGGCTTGAAACGCGTCACTGCCTGAACGGACCCCATCTCGAATCGCGACGTGTCCCGCCGGGTGCGCAGCGCATCGATGGAAACGCCAGTTTTGGCAACCACCGTGCCCACCTCGCCGCGCGATTCCCACAACGGCTTGCCCATTTCGCGTGAAATCAGCGTCGCAAGCTCTTCCGTTCGATTGCGAACGATTTCGGCAAAACTTTCGCAGATTTCCAGCCGCGCTTCCTGGTCCCTGTCCCACCAGGCGCCAAACGCCGCCCGGGCAGCGTGAAAAGCATCGTCCACCTGCGAATCGGCTGCCGCCCTTCCCGCCCAGACTTCACTGCCATCCGAAGGACTGGTCGATGAATAGCTTTCTGCCAGTCCATCGACCCACCGGCCTCCGACAAGGTTTCCTGTATTCAGCATCAATGCGGGCACCGGTAGGGTTGCATAATTCCAGAAGGAGACGCGAATTCGGTTCCGCAGAACTTTTCCCTGAACGACGGCGTAAACGACCCCGTCCGGATCATCCCCCGGTTCAGTCACTTTCTGCGACCAGCCGGACATTTTAACGCCGCCCCTTCCCCGGTGAAACTCCCGGCACGGCTGCGTGATTCTGAGTCGAAAAACATCTTCAGCCTGCCCGCGATTTCAATGGCGAGGGACAGGTATTCCGCTGGCCGAGGACAACGACCGGATGAGCTCCGATGCTCAGGACTCCTTTGCCGGTTTCCCTGATTTGCCAGCGGTCCATTCCCCCAGTTCGCCCGCGCGACTGACCGCAGCCAGAATGGCCGACACCACCGCATGCGAAAAACGATTTTCTTCCAGCGACCGCAAACCCGCCGCTGTCGTCCCTCCCGGGCTGGTCACCTGGTCCGACAGCACGCGAGGATGTTCTCCCCGCTGAATCGTCATCTGCACCGCGCCCAGAATGGTCTGCAACGCCAGAGTCCGCGCCGTGTCCCGGGGCAACCCCGCTGCGACTCCGCCATCAATCATCGATTCTACAAACCGGAATACCCAGGCCGGCCCCGATCCGGACAATCCGGTCACTGCGTTCATCAGGCGTTCTTCGACCGGTACCACAATGCCGACAGATTCCATCATGCGCCGGGCGAACTCGCATTCCCCGGCAGGCATTTCCGGCGAATAACAGATGGCGGTCGCGGCAAGATTGACGAAGGCGGGAGTATTGGGCATCGCCCGCGCTACCCGCCCGGTTCCGGTCAGTGTCACCAGTTGTCGAATCGAGACCCCCGCCACGACGGACAACACATTCTGATTTGCTGACAGTCTGCCAGAATCGCAGGCCGCTTCCAGCATTTGTGGCTTCACCGCCAGCACAGTCCAGTCGGGTTGAGAATCGACATGCGACCAGGCTGGAAAAATTCTGGCGTCAGGCACATTTCTGGAGAAGCGGAGACGGGCGTTTTCATCGGGATCGACTGCCATAATCTGGCTGGCGGGAAACAATTCCGATTTCAACATGCCCACGGAAATGGCCGTTGCCATTTGACCTGCCCCGACAAAAAGGATCGATCGATTCTGAACCATGTGCATCCTTTTTCAGGAATGTAAATGTCGAGCCAGCCGACCAGCCCCAAAAAACGGATTGAGTATAGTCCGTTTGGAATGCCGGTGTGCGGCAGAATCCCTGTTGGCAGGATGCGCCATCAGCCTGCCCTCCCCATTTTCACATCCGGAACATCCGGGAATCCGGCGTGGGAAAGTTCAACCTGACCGAGTCAGCCAAAACTGGCCTCGACATGGCTGACCGATTTCGGCAACATTCCGCTGGTTTTCTTCCCAGTGGAACTTTCGGCAAGGATTTCAAACGATGAAATCGCATCTCTTTGTGTTTTTCGGGTACGTCGCCGCTCTATCATTTTCCGGATTGGCGCAGGGACAATCAGGTTACAGCGGAGCCGGAATCGGCAGCCAGCCCTTTAGCGGTATCAACGCAGGCCCCGTCGACAACACGCGAATGCTGGAAATGGCAGACCAGATTTCAACCCAGCCCAAACCGTTTGCCTTGCCTGAATGGATGAAACCCAAATTCCCCACACTGGGAAAACCCAAATTTCTGACACCTGCCAACAATCCTCCCTCATGGCCACAATTGCCCAAGCCCAAATGGCTGACGGGCGGCGACGCGGACCAGCCTGCCGATGCCAATTTATGGAATCAGGAATCCAGCCAAACCGATGCGCCGGGACTGTTCGCCGGTGCCGGAAAAAACTTCAACCAGTGGCGGCAGCGAACGGGTGAGCACATTCGCAACACAAACGCAAACATTCGGGAAACGACGGCCGGAACATGGCAGAATTTCTCGAAAGGTATTCCCCGTCCAGGATGGCTGACACCCAACTCCGGTACCACGCCGCCGCCCGTCCAGCCGCCACTGCGTTCCGCCGAAAACTGGAACGGCCAGGCAACCGACCGTTTCTGAAAAACAGCAGTCTTCCCGGCCGGGAACTCAAGTATCGTCGGAAACCATGGTCACGGGATTTGCGCCGCCACCCGTTTCCCTGGATTCTTCTGGCACGATGTTTTTGTCCGGGGTCAATTCCCCGACCAGCGACTCGCCGACCAGGGCGCAGATTTTTTCTGGTCCGTAGTCACGGCTGAACAGGTAGAGGAGTTTGGCGATGACCGCTTCCATCGTGATGTCATGCCCGCTGACCACGCCCGCATCGGCCAGTGACCGGCCGACCTCGTAATCCGCCTGCGATACACATCCATGCCGGCACTGAGTGCAGTTGACCACGACGATTCCGTCGCCGGTAGCCGCTTCGATAGCCGAGACAAAACGCCGGTTGTTGGCCGGACCGTTGCCGACTCCATAACTTTCCAGAATCAGGGCCTTGAGCGGACGCTGCAACACGTTTTTCAGAACATCAACGCTCATTCCTGGAAACAGCCGGAAGGTCGCGATCTCGCTGGACCGGATCGATTCGATCCGCAGTGTCCCGGAGGGTGGAGGCATCGGCCGCAGGCGATCAGAATAAATCTGCAACGAGGTTTCGGCGGATCCCAGAGGCGGATAGTTGGGCGAATCAAAAGCATCCAGTCGCGAGGCGCTGATTTTGGTCGCACGGCATCCCCGCAACAGGACTTCGCCAAAAAACAGACAGACTTCCGGCACCCGGGCATTGCCCGCCAACAGCATCGCCGTTTTCAGGTTCTCCCGTGCATCGTTGCGGATGTGCCCCAGCGGCAGCTGTGATCCGGTCAGAATTACCGGTTTGCCCAGCCCTGGCAACATGAACGGCAACGCCGAGGAAGTGTAGGCCATCGTGTCAGTCCCATGCAGGACCACAAAGCCGTCGAATTGCTGGTATCCGGTGGCAATGTCCCGCGCGATCTTCATCCAGTTTTCCGGAGTCATGTTGGCGGAATCGATCACCGGCGAATACTCGATGATTTCGTGCTGGGGCATGGACGGGTCGCGCAATTCGGGCATTTGCTCCAGTTGCGACTGCAGAAACCCCCGCTCCGGTTGCAATCCGCGGTCGGTCGGTTTCATCCCGATCGTTCCGCCAGTATTCAAAATGCAGACTTTGCTCATGTGTGGACTGTTTCCGCCCGGAATCGTTCTGTTTCAATGCGCTGCTCCATTGTGACAGCACATTGTCAGACTCGCGAGGGAGCCTGCATTCCGGAAAAACACCCATTTTTTGGGCAGACAACTTTCCCGGATTCCGTTCCGATTCATGCGATGCGGTGACTTGCCGCGATCCGTTGCCCGCCAACGGTGCGAACACAATTTTGTCGAGGAACATTTGCCATGGCCGAAAACGAAGAACGCAACCAGAACCGCCCAATCACCGTCAATGATTCGGCCGCGATCAGCGCCTACGCAAACTTCTGCCGCGTCACCGGGTCGCCCGAAGAGCTGATTATTGATTTTGGACTGAACAGCCAGCCCATGGGCAGCAGCGACAAACCCGTGGATATCTCGCAACGGATCGTGCTGAATTTTTACACGGCCAAACGACTGCTGCACGCACTGCATATTTCCGTTCAGCGGCACGAAGAAGTCTTTGGCCGGATCGAAACCGATATCCAGAAACGCGTCCAGCCACCCAAAGCCGACGGTCAACGGGCCGAAAACGCCAAAGCCACAGCCCGAAAATAACGCGGACCGGAGATAACGGGACCAGCCAACACGCTCACCGGCCCGCGACGCTGTCCGCAGACCGCGAGATTAACCGCGGCACCCTCGTTCCGGCCCGCGGTGGAAACACCGCGCGGCTTCCTGGTTCAGTGGGCGTTCTGCCGCGAGAAGACCACGCCAAAAGTCTTCCACAGGATCTGAAAATCCAGCGCCAGCGACCATTCCCGGATGTACCGGTGGTCCCACCACACGCGGCGCTCCATCTTTTCGATCTGTTCCGTCTCGCCGCGACAGCCGTTGACCTGGGCCAACCCGGTAATCCCCGGCTTGACCTTGTGTCGCAGCATGTAGCCATCAATCTGCCTGCGATAATATTCGTTGTGCGCTGACGCGTGCGGTCGCGGGCCCACCATCGACATGGAACCCAGCAGTACGTTGATCAGCTGCGGCAGTTCGTCCAGAGAAGTCCGCCGGAGCATGGCGCCGACCGGTGTGATACGCGAATCATCTTTGGTCGCCTGTTTGACTTCGGGCCCGTTTTCCATCGTTCGCATCGACCGGAATTTCCAGACCAGAATTTCACACCCGTCCAGCCCATACCGTTTCTGTTTGAAAATCACCGGTCCGCGGCTGGTCATTTTCACCAGCCCCGCGATCATCAGCATCGGCAGGCCGGCCAGCAACAGCGCCACGCTCGCCAGGGCAACGTCGCACAGTCGTTTGAATACGCCGTCAACACCATACAGCGGATTCTCGTAGATGCTGACTGCCGGAATTCCCTGAATGTCGGTCCAGCGCGAATGCAGCAACTGGAACACGAACAGGTCCGGCACAATGTAGACACTGGCCGTCGTGTCCGCCAACCGCTCCACAATCGCGCGAATGCGATGTTCGGCCCGCATCGGCAAGGTGATAAAAACAACAGGGATTTCACCGGATCGCGCCCGTTCCGCCAGCAGGTCCAGATTCCCCATCCGCAAATTGACATCGTCTGGTAGTGGCTCGCATCGCTCGTCCGGCCGGTCGTCATAAAAACCCATGAAACGCAACCCGAGATCAGTCTGGCGCCGGACGTTGTGAACCAGATCGATCCCCAGTCCATTGGCCCCAATTACAGCAAACCCCCGCGACGCGCCAAAAAACTCGGTCAACCAGACCGCGGTCCAGCGAAACAGTGTGCGGTAACCCAGCAGGAAAACTGGCGTGATCAGCGACCACGTCAGCAGGGCGCTCATCGACAGCTCGGTGCTGTACTGGGTGAATTGCCCCAGGCCGACCATCAGCATTGTGGTGATCGACCAAACCAGCAACCCGTTGCTCGCCTCGCGATTGAATGAAATGCCCTGCCAGCTGCGATAAAGCCCCGTCAACTCCGCAACCAGACTGAACATGGCCATCGCGACCAGGCCGATGACGATCGTGGATTTGCTGTTGAATTCCGGTTGCCAGGTGATCAGGACATACAGTCCGCAGATGATCGCCGTCAAATCAAGCGCTTTCTGGACCGGGCGAATCCAGCTGTTAAAACTGCGGATGGTCGAGCGTTTGGGATGGCTCATAACGATGCGAACGGGAAATGCGGGTGCGACGGCAGGTCTGGCAGCGGAAAGAATGACTGCGAAAGAATAGCTCCACCCGGCAACGCCGCATCCGCCATGCACTAAAAACACCGCACTCACCAGCGGCAAAGCCTGCCGCCAGGGGCGGTTGCATGAAAGATACCGGTTCTACTGATTCCCGAATGGCACAATTTCTCTCCACTGCCGCGCCGGGTCCGCAACCGGACAACGTCAGCTGCCGTATCGGGTCCGCTTCGGTAGGGGGCGGTACCAAACAACACGACCGCAACCCGAACAGGGCTGCGGTCGCGTGCCAGGTCATTTTCGCGAAACGCTATTCGCCACCACCCGCCGCTTTCTCAGCCGCCGGGGCGGGATTTGCACTGGAGGCTGCTGGGGCATCCGTGTTTTCGTTTCCAGCAGGCGGAGTTGTTTCCGCCGCCGGGCCACGTGGCATCAACGTGTCGGCGTTGGCAACCGTGTAGGCCACAATCGCGGAAACCGTGGAGTTCTTGATCAGATACTCGGGAATCGCCTGGTCCAGCCGGTCGTTTTGGGTATGCCACGCGTAGCGATAGTCCGCCCGGCCCGACTTGCCCCAGAAAAACCCCGGAATGCCGACTTGCATGAACGAGGCATGATCGCTGGCTCCGCCGCGACGCGGCATCTGGTTGCGAACAATCAACTCAATCGGCACATCGGGAAAAGCGTAATTCATGGCTGACACAGCCTGGGCCAGCATCGGCACCATTTCCGTGGTGCATGTCAGTGAAGCTTCGCGATTGGTCCCACTGTCGTCGACAAAGACCGCGGAAATTTTTGCGCGTTCTTCCTCGCTCAATTTTTCCACATAGGCCCGCGATCCCAGCAAACCCTGCTCTTCTCCCGACCAGAGGATAAACCGAATCGTGCGACGCGGCTTGACACCCAGACTGGACAGAATCCGGGCCGCCTCGATTGTCACGCTCGAACCAGTTCCGTTGTCAACGGTCCCCTGCGAACCGGGTCCATCCCAGCTGTCCAGATGAGCCGAAATGATCACGACTTCGTCGGGAAATTCGCTGCCGGGAATTTCGCCAATCGTGTTGTTACAGGGAATCGGGCCTTCGATGAATTCGTGTTTCAAATCAAATTCCACCACCGGGTTTTCGCCGTCGGCAATTCGGCTGTTGATCGCGTCATAATCCGACCGGCGCACGTAGACCGTGACTTCAGGCGAAATGTCCTTCATGGTCAACTGAGTCAACCCGCGAACGCCACCGGTGCGGACTTTTTCGTCCTGCGACGCCACGATCACCCCGGCGATCCCGGCAGCGAACAGGCGTGGCAACAACTGGCTGTCTTCGCCGACCGCCGGTCGCAGGATCCATGCCCCTTTCAGCTGGTCCGCCATGGTTTCGATTTCTTCGGGTGTTTTTGGTTCCCGCAGAACAGGACCGCGAACCGGGCCATCCGTTCCGGCCGACCAGGATCGTGTTGTGAATTCAAATTCGCGTTCAATCGGCTCAAGCATTTTCCCGGTACATCGCCCCCGGGCAAAACGAATGGGAAACGTTCCCCATTCGAACTGGTGCACGTTCTGCAGTCCGAATTCGCGGAACTGTTCCGCCACCCAGTTGTTGGCTTTTTCCAGGCGGGACGAACCCGTCAGCCGCGGTCCAATCTGTTCGCACAACCAGGTCAGATGCGTCATGACCTGATTGCGATTCTGGCCTTCGTCGATGATTTTCAGCAGCATGTCGAATTGCTCTGAGGGCAGTCCACAGGCGTCGCGCAGTTCATCGACTGATTTGGGAACGACGGTTGTCCACTGCGGCGGCGGAGTCTGTTCGGAGGGATCCTCGCCCCGGTTTCCGCGCCGCGCCCGACCTTCGCCCCGCGGATTGTCCTGCGCCACCAGCGTGGCCGAGGTCAAAAAAACCAGCAGCAGGGCTGGCAAAAAAACCAGAGCCTTGCCCAGGCCCCGGGAATGGTCATTCTGGCGGGACAGAAACGGAAAACTGGACCTCGTGGAATTCATAATTACAACTCCAGAAAAATTCATTGGCCAAACACCGCATCCCTGCCCCAAACTATGACTCGTCCCGGACCACATTGCAATCCGAGGTGTCGCTGTCAGATCTGCCGCAATCGGCGGTAGTGAACATCAATTCAAAAACCTGGTAGCGAGCGTCCGAAAACCCGCTGTGCAGATAGACTTCCTGTGCCCGCGAGTTTTCCGCTTCGACATACAGACGAACGCCAATAACGTCGGGCATGGAACGCAACCGCTGAACCGCGGCGTCGAGCAACGACCGGAAGACGCCCCGTCCACGATGCTCCGGCCGGACATAGACGCTCTGAATCCAGGCGATCCAGCCATCCCGCCAGTCGCTCCACTCCCGCGTCATCATGATCTGGCCCAGCGGGCCCGAATCATTCGTCGCCAGCAGGTAGACGCATTCGTCACCCTGTTCCAGTCCGCGACGGACACCCCGCGTCAGCGTCGCCGGGTCAAGCGATTTGCCTTCGGAATCCCGCGCGCATCCCTGGTTGAAATCGACCAGCGTCGTGAGATCGTCCAGAGTCGCACGACGCACAATCCAGTCCGTCTGTGTCATGAATTAACGTCCCGAAGAGTGCAGAAAAACAGTTGTGTCGACGACCCGGGCAATTTTTGCCGATCGGCAAAGGGAAGTCCATTGGACACCCGGCCAGACGGTCGCAGTGCCTTGACCGGGCTCCACGCCGCGCCGTAAAACCAGGGCTGGAACACAATCACCTCCACGGCGGCCGAAAATGATCCCCCAGTCCCGCAAAGCAATCCTGAGTGTCAGCAACAAGGACGGGGTCGCCGAACTGGCCGAAGCTCTCGTTCGCGCCGGAGTTGAATTGTTCAGCACTGGCGGAACTTCCAGACATCTGAAAGCGGCCGGGCTGGACGTAACCGACGTTTCCGATTTGACCGGATTTCCCGAGATCATGGACGGACGGGTAAAAACCCTTCATCCCGCCGTTTTTGGCGGCATCCTCTGTCGCCGCGACAACGAACAGGATCAACGGTCGGCCACTGCCCTGAAGATTCCCCTGTTCGATTTCGTCGTGGTCAACCTTTATCCGTTTCGCCAGACTGTGGCGCGCGGAGACGCCAGCCTGGATGAGGCCATCGAAAATATCGACGTCGGCGGCCCCAGCATGATTCGGGCCGCTGCCAAAAATCACCGCTGGGTCACGGTCCTGACCGACCCGGCCCAGTACGCCGCGGTTTTGGCAGAACTGCAGTCGGAGGGCGGCACGACGGAATCGACCCGGCGCAGGCTGATGATCGAGGCGTTTTCTCACACCGCAGCTTACGACGCAGCGATCCAGGCCTGGTTCAGCCAGAAAATGTCCGACGACCTCGCTGAAGCCGACCGGATTTTTCCGCCAGCCTGGACGACCACCCTGGAACGGATTGAAACCCTCCGCTACGGCGAAAACAGCCATCAACTGGCGGCACTCTATCGCAATGCGTCGCGCGGGTCGGGTGCGGCGTCATCCCGGCAATTGAACGGCAAACAGTTGTCCTACAACAATCGGCTGGATCTGGATGCGGCGCTCGGAATCGTGATCCGCCTGGACCAGCCCGGTGTCGCTGTGCTGAAACACAACAATCCGTGTGGGGCCGCGGTTGCGGAAAGTCTGCAGCTGGCGACCGCGCGGGCCTTTGCGGGTGACCCGGTCAGTGCCTTTGGATCGGTCGTCGGCATGAATCGCGTGGTGGATGCCGCCACCGCGCAGTGGCTGGGAGAAACCGCAGGTTTGTTTGTTGAAGCGATCATTGCTCCCGGTTTCGAACCCGCTGCGCTGAAAATTTTGCAGACCTTGCCCAAGTGGAAAAACAATGTCCGCCTGTTGGCAACCGGAGATTTCGTCCCGCCCGTTTCGACTCTGGAAATCCGCACGATCGCCGGCGGCGCCCTCGTACAGCACAGCGACAATCTGCCGGACAATCCGGACGGGTGGACCGTTGCCACGGAATGCCGGCCCGACGATGCGTTGCGCGCGGACCTGAAATTCGGGTGGGCGCTGGTGCGCAGCGTCAAGAGCAATGCGATCACGCTCTCCCGCGAGTGCGCGCTGGTCGGTGTCGGTGCCGGGCAAATGAGTCGCGTCGATTCCGTCCGCATCGCAAACGAAAAGGCGGGTGAGCGGGCGCGCGGCGCCGTACTGGCCTCCGATGCATTTTTCCCGTTTCCGGACTCCATCGAACTGGCCGCGGCCGCCGGGATCTCTGCGATCGTCCAGCCTGGAGGCAGCGTCAGAGACGCGGATGTAATCGCTGCAGCCAACCGGCACAGGATTCCGATGCTGTTCACCGGCCGGCGCCACTTCAGACATTGAAAGGCGGCTTGTATGGGCGGCTTGAATGGGCCAGCAGTAATCCGCGGCAAACGCCCCGGAAATTCTGTTCCTGCCCGGCCGCTGACGAGTGCGTTTCGCGTGCTGCCGGATGCCTGCCATTCGCGCAGCGCGATCCCTGGACATTCCTGTTCCCGGTACCGTTCTCAGTCGCTGTCCCGGCCTGGCCGACGGGTCTGTTTCTTTTCAGACTGTTTTTTCTTGTCGGAAAGTCGCCGTCGGACAGATCCCGCCGAGGGCCGGGTGGGTTTTCGGCGCTTCGGTACTTTGCTGGCTTTGAGAATCATCGCTTTCAGGCGATCGAGGCATTCCGCAATGTTTTTCGGCTGGTCGCGAAACTTGTGGCTGGTGATAACCAGTTCACCGAGTTTGTTGACGCGAGTGCGGTTCTGGGCGAGTAGCCGCCGACGGATCGAATCGGGCAGGGCCTGGCTGTGGGTCGCGTTCCACTTCAGGGTCGCCTGGCTGTTGACCTTGTTGACATTTTGTCCGCCGGGTCCGGGAGAGCGGGAAAATGAAAATGACAATTCCTGACCGGGAATAACAATCGAATCAGAGACATCCAGGTTTGGCACAGCGGCTCTCCCTACCTGACCGGGCGGGGGCAGACATTTTGACGTTGCGGTTTTGCGTCAGGCACTGATTTTCCGGCAATACCGACGCGTGAGCCGGGACGACTCAATATTACCGTTTCCCTTGCTAATGCGTCGGGTTACCAGAACCGCGCTACGCCAAAAGGCAGACACCGGTGGCAGACCGTTGTTGCGGAAAGGATTCTAACGCCAGTTCCCGGAGTCACCCTCGGCATCTTCGTTGGTTTCTTCTTCAAAAACAACGGGTTGCTGATGTTGCAGCTGGAACTCGCGAACAGCGATCAGCAGGTCGTCGTGTCCGAGAAATTCAAATTCGGGACCATGCAGTTCCAGTTCCACCGGACCGTTATAGCGGTAGTACTCCAGCCGGTTCATCCACGAGGTCAGCGGCAGGCACCCCGCGCCGGGCAAACAGCGTGCAAAAGAACCATTGCAGGACTGGACAAGGTCCGATACCTGCACCAGGGCGATGCGTTCCATGAATTTTGGAAAATCGCGCGTCGCGGAACAGTCGCGCGCCAGATAAAACAGGTCCGCGACCATGCCCACATGCTCTGCGGGGTAGGCCTCAATCAGCTTGTGCACGGCATCGAATCCGCCGGCAAAATTCAGCGAGGCCGCCTCGGGGCCAACGACCGGTTTGATCGCCAGTCGCACATCGAGGTCTTCGGCCAGTGGCACCAGTTCATCGAGAGCCAGTCGCAACATCCGCCGCAGATGGCTGGTGGCATGACCGTTGGGGCCACCTGGATAAATCACGAGCGTCCCGGCCCGAAGCAGTGATGCGGCCCGAATCATCTGCCGGGCGTCTTCCACTGCATTATTGAACGACAATCCATTGCTGCCTGTGAATCCGCCAGCCTCCGACAGGCTGGTGACCTTGACCTGCATTTCAAACAGCAGGTCAGCCGTTTCCGTTACGCCGGTTTCTTCGACCTTGCGCCGATTCAGCCCGATCGAGTCGATTCCTGCGGACGCGTAACGAAGCAAATCGTGAAACAGACTCCATCGCGCGGTTGATGACTGGTTCACGGAAACCGAATCGAGGTCCATAACTGAGCTCTCTCACGGGAAGTTTTTTCGTGGCAGGGATGACCAGTATGCAAAATCAGTCGCGAACTGACAACCTGACCTCGGGGAAAGTTTTTTGCTTGCCAGCCAGGTAACGGTTTGTCCCCTGGGAAGTGGCATCAGACCGATTTTGCTTTTCAGCGAATTAGTCTTCGGGAGTCACGATACGATTTGCAGAAAACGAATTTTCGTCAAGGGAAATGAACCTGACGGACTGCGCACCCGTATGCATGTCCAACCGGACCAAAGCCGGTCCAGGACCATGTCGTTGTGAATTGAATGAAGCTACTCTGTGAATTGCTGAACGGGCAGACAAACAGGTTGAAGGACCGTGTAGTTTGAAGGACCGTGCAGATTGAGCGTCGGCGTGCCATCCGGTTGGCGTGCGGGAAAATCGCCACGGATGGAGTCCGGACGGGCGCCAGCATTATTAAGCTGGCACTGGCGGGAAATCGGCGGAATGCTGTTGCATTCCGGGGAAAAAGGTTAAAATGCGGCGGCATCCGGTAACACGACTCACGGCTGAGAACAGTTGATGCACATCCTTGTTGATCGGGGCAGCGTTTGCGGTCCAGCAGATTCCGGTTTCTGCTTCTGCTCTGCCCAGCCAGTCGTTGGCCGACCCATCCGTACAAGGAGACGAGTGTGAACGTTCACGAGAATATCCGGGTTGACTACTCGGACGATGACGTCCGATTTCGGGTCAGCAGCTATCTGAAATCCCGCCACTTCCAGAACCTGCGCCAGATTGGCGTCGCGGTCCAGAATGGAACTGTAACCCTGGAAGGCACTGTCGATTCGTTTTACGAAAAACAGATTGCCCTCAGCTCATGCCAGCGTGTGGCGGGTGTGTTGTCAATGGTCGATCACTTGTCGGTGGCAGGCGAAGAACTGGACACACTCGACACGTCTGGCGTTCTGGTCTGATCCGGAAACAGAATCAGCGTACGATGGACGTCCTCGTCCGTCGAAAACTGCGAAATTGGACGGACGAGGACGTCCATCGTACGTTCACCACAACCCGAAGGTTTAATCTGGACAGGGCAC
>JBGSVU010000146.1:0-9548 GCA_041752775.1 Pirellulaceae bacterium
TTGCGGCCAGCGGTGCTGGCCGGACGCGCTCTGCGGCCGGAATCATCGCGGCGGGAATCGTCGCGGCGGGAACTGGCGGATCGGGAGTTTTCCCCGGTCATGCCGACAACGCCTTGCGAGCGACCGCCGGCATGCTGCCGGACGGCAGCGGAATTCGAATCGGGTGACCGTCGGCGAGTTGGCCGCGCACGGGATTCGGTGTTGCCATTCCGGTTTGGATGTGGCGACCGTGCGGGTTGACTCTGGCGGGTGGGTCCTTTTCCCGAGGGGGCGGAGGGAGCGACTGGCGAACGTACCGGTTGGGCCTCGATTTTGGCAACCGGCAAGCGTTACCTGATCAGGTTTTCGATGGCCCGCAGATCGGTGCGTTCTTCGGCCGTGCAGAATGAGATCGCGATACCGTTGGCACCGGCCCGGCCGGTACGTCCGATCCGGTGAACGTAACTCTCCGGTTCGACGGGCATGTCGTAATTGACGACGTGTGTGATGCCGTCGATATCGATTCCACGGGCAGCCAGATCAGTTGCCACCAGAACCTGCACCGTGCAGTTGCGAAAAGCGTCCAGCGCGCGTTGTCGCGCGTTCTGCGACTTGTTTCCGTGAATGGCCACGGCCTGGATGCCGCTTTTAAGCAGTTTTTCGGCTACCGAATTGGCTCCCCGCTTGGTTCGGGTGAACACGATGGCCCGCTCGACAGCCGGATCCAGCAGCACGTCGCGCAGCAACCCGGGTTTTGCAGCCCGATCGACATAGGCCACCCGCTGGTCGATCCGTTCGACGCTGGATGACTTGGGTGGCGTCACGTTGACGCTGACCGGGCGGCGCAGCAACTGCCGCGACAGTTCGACAATGTTGGGTGGCATGGTGGCCGAGAAAAACAGCGATTGCCGGCGGGCCGGCAGTTTGCTGATGATTTTTTTCAGGTCGGGCAGAAAGCCCATGTCCAGCATCCGGTCGGCTTCGTCCAGCACGAACACTTCCAGCCGGTCCAGCCGGATGAATCCCTGATTCATCAGGTCCAGCAGCCGGCCGGGAGTTGCAACCAGAACATGCACGCCACGATCCAGCGAGCGGACCTGACTGTGCTGGTTCACGCCGCCATAGACCAGGGCCGTCCGCAGTCGCAGATGCCGGCCATAAGTATCAAAGCTCTCACCAATCTGAATCGCCAGCTCGCGGGTCGGAGCGAGGACCAGGACCAGCGGCTGGTTGGGAGCCGCCCTCGGTCCATCCCCTTTTCCAAGGCGATTGAGAATGGGCAAAGCAAAAGCGGCTGTCTTTCCGGTTCCCGTCTGGGCACATCCGAGAATGTCGCGGCCTTCCAGCGCCGGCGGAATGGTCTGGGCCTGGATCGGGGTGGGCACCAGGTAGTTTTCGTCCACCAGCGCCTGGCGAATGGGAGCGATCAAGTCAATTTCTTCAAAAGTCTTCAAGTGATTTTCCTTCAGTATTCAAACGTTGTCCGGATCGGCGGCATCTTCATCAGCCACCGGCGAAACGGAAATTCATGGCCCGCCAGAGAAACAGGATCTCCAGGTATCAGTCAGGCCAGACTGCAACTCTTTTAAAAAGGGAAATCCCCCTTTGGAGTTCAGGCTGCAGTCGATGGCGGGATGTCCAGAAGCCAGACCCGTAACGGTCGGTCAGGACCGTGGCCATGGGCAAGCCGGTACAACCGGCCAGAACATTTGCCGCCTAAATCAGGATGCTGGACAAACAAGAAAGTCACAGAATCCGGTGCGTCCACCACGACGCCAGCGGCTTTCCAGAGCGGTCACCCGGACCGATAGTTGGCAGCAAATGTGCGGGACTTCAACGCCCACACAGGCAAACGGGTTGGCAATCAAGGATCCACCTCAGCACAAAAACCCGTTCGGCCGGAAAACGCTTCCGATTTCCTGAACAGCGCTACTTGCTTTGTTCCGGCCACTACGAATCAGCCGGGCACGCGCACAAACGACGAAAACCAGGCTGAATCTGACAGGAGTATAACACCCGACGCTGGTAAAAACAAGTCAATTCCGGTGCGGGGCACCCTGAAAGCCCCAATCGGTCAAGTTGTAACCCGCAATTTCCGCTGTTTATACTTGATGAACCGGAATCCCCGACCAACACCAACCACCCGTACCCCGTTCGGCCCATCATGTCGCGCTTCACAATTCTGGCCGCTTTGCTGCTGACCATCCACCCCATCGGCTCGCCCGCATGGGGATGGCAGGACAAGTCCGATGACAAGGCGGAGGAAGCCCCGCTCCAGATACTGCGGCCCCCGTTTCCCGGTTCCGTGACCGAACAGATTTCGTTTCGCAACATAGGCCCTTTTCGCGGTGGACGCAGCGCGGCGGTCGAAGGCGTCCGTGGCAACCCCACCCGTTTTTACATGGGGGCCTGCGGCGGAGGCGTCTGGACCACCGGTGATGGCGGATCCACATGGAAAAATATTTCCGACGGTTATTTCGGTGGTTCCATCGGAGCCGTTGCCGTGGCCCCCTCGGATCCCAATGTGATCTATGTGGGCGGTGGCGAAGTCACCGTTCGCGGCAACGTTTCCCATGGCGACGGCATCTGGAAATCGGAAGACGCCGGCAAATCCTGGACGCATGTCGGCCTGGATGATTCCAGACATGTCCCCCGGATTCGCATTGACCCCCGCGATCCCGACACGGTCTATGTCGCTGCCCTGGGGCATTTGTATGGCCCCAACAGTGAACGTGGTATCTATCGTTCGCGGGACGGCGGTGCGAACTGGCAACGTGTTCTGCATGTGAACGACGAAGTCGGCGCGTGTGACCTGGTGATCGATCCCAACAACCCGCGCGTGTTGTACGCTTCGACCTGGCGCGTGCAACGGACGCCCTACAGCCTCGAAAGTGGCGGCGAAGGATCCGGGCTGTGGAAAAGTGTCGACAGCGGCGACCACTGGGAAGAAATCAGCGGGCGCGACGGACTGCCCGCTGGCCCCCTGGGAATTGTCGGAGTCGCGGTTTCGCCGATCGATTCGGAACGGGTCTGGGCGATCATCGAAGCCCCCGAAGGCGGACTGTTTCGCAGCGACGACGGGGGCGGGAAATGGAGACGCGTCAACGACAGCCGTGACCTGCGACAGCGGGCCTGGTATTACACCCGGGTCTATGCCGATCCCCAGGAAATCGATGGAGTCTATGTCGTCAACGTTTCCCTGCACCATTCGCGCGATGGCGGCAGCAGTTTTGACACCATTCGGACTCCCCATGGCGATCATCACGATCTTTGGATCGATCCGGACGACAACCAGCGGATGATCGTGGCCGATGACGGCGGAGCGCAGATCACCTACGACGGCGGCAACAGTTTTTCGACCGATGACAACCAGCCCACAGCGCAGTTCTACCGCGTGACCTCGGACAATCACTATCCGTGGCGGATCTACGGTGCCCAACAGGACAACTCCGCAATCCGGATCGCGCATCGGGGTCGCGGAGCGTACCTGTCGGACGCCGACTGGGAAAGCACCGCCGGAGGGGAAAGCGGATTCCTCGCTCCGGATCCGGAAAATCCCGAAATTGTCTATGGCGGATCGTATGGCGGTTACCTCTCCCGGATCAACCACGCCACGGGCGAAACCCGCAGCGTCGATGTCTGGCCCGACAACCCGATGGGACATGGAGCGATCGACGCGCGGTACCGGTTTCAGTGGAACTTTCCGGTTTTCCACTCGCGGCATGATTCGAAAGTGCTGTTTGCGGCGGCAAACGTCCTGTTCAAAACGGAAAATGGCGGCCATTCCTGGGAACAGATCAGCCCCGACCTGACACGGAATGATCCACGCCGGATGGGACCCAGTGGCGGACCCATCACCAAAGACAACACCAGCGTGGAATATTACTGCACGATCTTTGCCGCAACCGAATCCGTTCACGATGCCAATGTCCTGTGGTGCGGCAGCGACGACGGGATGATTCATGTCACCCGGGACCAGGGCAAAAACTGGAGCAATGTGACTCCACCCGAAATGCCGGAATGGGCCCTGATCAACAGTATCGAAGCCGACCCGTTCGAACCTGGCGGACTGTATGTCGCCGCCACCTGTTACAAGTCGGACGATTTCCGGCCCTATCTTTTCGTCACAAAGGACTATGGCACCAGCTGGAAACGGATCGATGACGGCATTCCGCGCGACCAGTTCACGCGGGTGATTCGGGCTGACCCGATTCGCCGGGGACTGTTGTTTTCAGGAACCGAACGGGGACTGTTTGTCTCTGCCGACGACGGCTCGCACTGGCAGCCGCTGCAGAACAACTTGCCGCTCGTACCCGTTACCGACCTGATGATTCGCGACGATTCGCTGGTGGTTGCCACGCAGGGGCGCGCCTTCTGGATGATCGATGACCTCGCATTGCTGAGAGGTTTTGAAATCGAACACCTCGACAAAGACCTGCATGTTTATCCTCCGGCGACTGTGGACCGGATAGACGGCGGCATCGGACGGGCATCGCTCACCGCGGGAGCCAACCGCCCGACGCAGGCCGAAATTCTCTTCTGGATGAAGGAAACTCCTGCAAAAGATCTGGCCGCCACCGTCCGCGTCGTGGATCCGGCCGGGCGCGAGGCCACGGCGTTCGTCAGTGGCGAGCCGGAGAATGGCCAGAACCCTTTGAGTGTCAAACAGGGCTGGAACCGGATTGTCTGGAATCTGCGCTATCCCAATGCGGAATCCTTCGACGGCATGATTCTGTGGGGCGGCGGGACCGGTGGGCCACTGGCCGCACCCGGCGAATACAAAGTTGAATTCTCGCTGGGTGATTCCAAAGAGACCGTTCCGCTGACCCTCCGACGCGACCCACGCAGCAGCGCCACCGACGGGGAACTGGCAGAACAGTTTGAGTTCCTGCTCGTCGTTCGCGACAAACTTTCGGAAATCCACCTGGCCATCAAAAAGATCCGGCGGGTGCGCGATCAACTGAATGTTTTTTCGGAACGCTTCCGGGAACAGGCCGATTATGAGGACCTGATCAAACAGGCCGGAAAACTGGGGAGTCAACTTGCCGAAATCGAAACCGGACTTTACCAGACGCAGAATCGCAGCGGACAGGACCCGCTCAATTTCCCCATCCGTCTGAACAACCGGCTCTCAAGCCTGGTCGGAGTCGTCTCCCAGGGTGACAATCCACCCACCGAACAGTCCATTCGTGTCCGCGACGAGTTGACCGGTCTGATCGATGAACAGCTGAAGAAACTGGAATCGCTGCTGGGAGCTGAACTGGACAGTTTCAACGACGCCGCCAATTCCCGAAAGGTACCGCTGATTTATGGTGACCTGTAACCGATCCGCATTGCTTCCGCGGGGAGCAACTGGGCGGAAACGGACTGCAAAAAACCACGGCCGATGACCGTGGGGCCTCGGCCACCAGTCCCACATCCACCCTGCCGCAGATCCACCCTGCCCCGCCATTGACCGGCGGGTTGCAGCGTGGACAGGGGTTTTCAGCGTCTTTTTTTAGCGTCGTGAACGCCAGGAGTTCATTCCGTGCCGGAATTTCCGCTGTCGGAAGACTTCCTTTCCGGGCCGTCACCGGCCGGAGCCACCTCGCCAGGAGATTTCAGATAGCGGTTCAGCCAGTTGATCATCTCGGCGTGCGTATGCAATACCGATTCCCGCGCCCGGTAACCGTGGCTTTCCTCGGGCAGCATGACCAACCGAACCGTTCCGCCATTCCCCTTGATCGCCTGGTACATCCGTTCGGACTGCACCGGAAACGTCCCGGGGTTGTTGTCTTTTTCGCCGTGAATGAGCAACAACGGACTCTTGATCTGGTCGGCCCACGTGAACGGTGAAACTTTTTCGTAAACGTCCCGGGCTTTCCAGTACGGCCGCCGTTCGGCCTGAAAGCCAAAGGGCGTCAGTGTCCGGTTGTAAGCCCCGCTGCGGGAAATCCCCGCGCGAAACAGGTCACAGTGCGCCAGCAGGTTTGCCGTCATGAAGGCACCGTAGCTGTGACCACCGACAGCCACCCGCTGGGGATCGGCGACGCCCATGGCAACGGCTTTGTCAATCGCTGCCTGGGCCGCACCGACAATCTGTTCGACGAACGTGTCGTTCATCGTTTCGGGATCGCCGATCACCGGCATTGTTGCATTGTCCATCACGGCATAGCCTTCCAGAACCAGCGCGAGATGGCTCAACCCCGAAATGCGAATAAACCGCGAAGGGCTGGTCGTGATTTGCCCGGCAGTCGATGCATCATTGAATTCAACCGGATAGGCCCACACCAGCATCGGCAGTCGCTGTCCCGGTTGCCAGCCCTCCGGCAAGTACATCGTTGCCGACAATTGCACACCGTCAGCACGCTGATAGGTAACCAGCTCTTTGCGAATCCCGCGGATTTGCGGAGTCGGATCAGGGAACGAAGTCAATTCCTCGCGGACCGATCCATCCATCGCGCGCATGCGATAGTTCGGAGGGACCTGAGGTGATTCGTGCTCTGTGACGAAACCGGTGGCGTTGCCCGATTCATCAAAAACCAGACCCTCCACGGTTTCGTACACGCCCATTTCACAGCGCCAGATGCGTTCACTGGCCAGCGTCGACAGATTGACCCGGTCCAGAAAAGGCAAGTCACCGTTCTCGCTCGAGCCGCGTCCCGACATCCAGATCCATCCGTCCCGCTGAACAATCACGGGAAATCCGCTGGCGTCCGGTTCCTGCACCGGGTTGCCTGGATCGGCATACAGGTCGCGCATGCTGCGGTCCACAATCGCTTTCGGAATGCGACTCATGTCCGCGACATCATAAACCAGCGTGCGGATCCACCGGCGGTCACGATCGTATTCGGAACAGAACATTTGAACCGGTTGCGACGTCCATGAGACGCCAACAAAGCGGTGTTCGACCTTGCACAACTGTTCCGGCGGGCTGTCAAAGGGAGCTGCCTGGGTCATCACCTGGTCTCTGAACTCGGCGGGCCTGGCAGGATCACCGCCGTCCAGTGCCTCGGCCCAAACCAGGGCTGCCGGATGGTCGGGTCGCCACGAAATTCTGCGGCGCCATGTCGGCACGCCCTCGATCGGGATGTTTTCTGCCAGAGGAGTTTCCGCAATCGTCGCGACCACATTCGCATTCATGTCCCAAACCTGCACGGTTTGCGGGAAAGACCCCATGGTCATCAGACGTGAAAAGGGACGGCGGACCGCTGTTACCAGCAGGTGCTCGCCATCGGGAGCCACACTGGCGTCGACATACATGCCAGACGGACCCAGCTTTCTGACTGTACCATCCAGCCCGACATGCACCAGCGCCGTCGTCGCAAAATACTCAAAAAGGTTCTCGTCGTGCTGGCTGGTCAACAAATCCTGGTAGGTCCGCGTCGGCGAGGTGTTTCCCGAGGATTCCTGGATGTTGGGTCCCGAGGGCACCGTCGATGCCACCGGTTCAGCGCCCCGATCCTCCGGAACCGCCTGGCAAATCAGCCCCTGGCCATCTGGCATCCACTGCACAAAACCGAACAGCGTGGAAATGTTTTCGACCAGCCGAACGGGCGCGGCCGGGTTTTCCGGTTTGACCATCCACAGCCCGGTTCCCTGTTCGCCAACTACCGAAAAGGCAACGGCGTCGCTGCGATGCGACCAGCTGACATTCGCGATTCGGACTCCGTCGGGCAGCCCAACCGAAACAGGCTCTCCCGCGGCGGCGGTCGGGCGGATCTGCAGGCCGGTAAAAAAGTCGGTACGAAATCCCGAATTGGCCACCGGGTCGATCCGCATTCCCGCCAGCCCGATCCAGCGCCGCGAAACGTCGGCAATCGCGGGCAGGGCGGGGCGCTGAATCAGCAGCATCCACTTGCCGTCGGGGCTGAAAGCCACCGCCGGTTCCGGCGCCGCATCGACCACATCGACAATGGACTGGGGTGGCAACTGGTAATCCTCATTCTGCATCGCCCCGATCATCCCGCTAAAACTGCCCAGAAGCAAAAACAACAGCACCGTTTTCATCGTATCGACTCCAAAATAACCGGCCTGGGAAAAAAATCCGCCTGCACATGGATCCAGCGGTTACTTCGATCCGGTGTTGGTCGACTCGGCAGGAGCGGCACTGGTCTGGTTTTTTTTCCATGCCTCCAGCACGTCCCGGTGAACCAGAATCGCCATCGTTTTCATGCGGACGTAGCCTTCGGACAGGTAAACGTGTCCTTTGTGCCTGCCGCCCGGTCCCCAGGAATTCTTGACGATGTAATAGTTCCTTCCGTCCTCGTCTTTGGCCCGGCCCACCAGGTGCATCAGATGGTCATCGGTCGTGGACAGCGATTCAAATCCGGCCTGGCGGGTCTCCTGGGTCACTTCCGGTTCGGGCACCGGTTCCCGTCGCCAGGGCAGGTTGCGGTCGCCCGGTTCCAGCACGGCGAAGCCCTGGTCGGAGAGGAATCCCGGCTCGCTGACGTCTCCGTCCCACGCCACGGTATAGCCCATCTCAATCGCCAGATCGATGACGCCGGTCAAATCGTTCAGCGGCAAATTCAGAAACGAACCGGCCGAAAAGTTGTCGGGGATCTCCAGCACAAATTCCTTGCCAAAAGGATGGTGCGAAAACGAGGTCAAATTGACATAGTCTTCTGCCCGCACGCCGAGATGGTCGCGAAACGTCAGCGGTGTCCAGGTTTTTCCTTCCCATGAAAACTCGCCGGGATTGCGGCCGATGTAGACGTCCAGCACAGCAGAAACCGCTTCGTCCCAGCGGGGGCTCAACTTGCCTCGCTCGGCAAGTGCCTTCAGCATCCCACCCATCGCCGCCTCCAGTTCGCTGTGGTCGTGACCGCCAGAATTTTCGGCGCGGTTGCCTGGAAAGACCTGTTCGGGCACCAGTCCAAACCGTTCGATGGAATTCACATAGTCATGAGCCAGCGCGCCCTCGCCAAAATTGGTCTTCCCCTGCCGCATCAGGTAATTCCGCGCCTTCTGCTCATACATGTTTCGCACGATGAACATTTCGGACAGGTCCAGCGTGGGACCACCCTTGCGGATCAGTTCCGATTCCACAAATGAGGCCGTCGCGAAACTCCAGCAGGTACCCGTGCGCCCCTGGTTTTTGACTTCTGTCGAACCGAGAACTTTGTCGATCGTAAACTGGTACTCCCGCGGGGCAGCCGGTTTTGTTTCTTCCTGCGGCGGCGTGCCCGCAGCGGCCGGGGCAGCGGGGATCAAATCCTGGGCGGAGACCCAACTGGTCGCCGCGAAAACCACCAGGGTCCAGATGCTCGTTCGCGTGCAGATTTTTCGGATCGTTTTGCCAATTTGGGTCATGGTCATGCCTCTGTCAGGTTTGTTCTCTATGGGTGTTCGGACGCCACGCAGGTTCTTGCGTCCGCCCCATTGTAGCCAATTTTTTCGACCGGTGATTTGCCGGCCGTGGGCCTGGAAAAAACCCGGCTAATCAGCCCCGGACTGCAACAGCTGCCGGATTTTTTCGGCGAGGGCTTCTGGGGATTCCGTGCGGCAGGCGACCGTTTTTCGGGGACTGGTAACTCCCGCAACCACAGTCAGCAGGGACGGCGCCAGTCCGGTCCATCCCGCCAGCA
>JBGSVU010000147.1:0-4221 GCA_041752775.1 Pirellulaceae bacterium
CCGGGTGAGCAGCATGGCCGGTTCGAGCGCAGAGATTTCCGGGGCATCAGTTCCCGTCCGGACCCGGTTGATGATCATCCGCAGCCGCTCGGCAGAGTCCCTGGTCGATTCAGTCAACATAAAATCCGGTCAGCCCGTTCCCACAACTCAAAAATCTGTCGGCCCAAAGGTCCCATTCTGGATCAGGACTGGTAACTTCAACCACTACGGGGCGATTGCCGTTGCGGCTTTCAAACCGAATCCAGCAGATCGTTGGCCGCGACTGCAGCTGGCGAAGTCCGGCTGGTTTTTGTCCGCTGACTGCTGGGCGGGTGCATCCGGTGCAGATTCCCATTGCCGGACACTCCGTTACCGGAAACTTCTTGGCTGAGTCCTTCGTTGCAAAGCGTTACACTCCCGGCTGTTTCGTTCGCTGCCCCGTCGCACACGGCTTCGTCGCCGGATAGGGGGGCTTGTTCGTACCGGATGATACGGGCGGGATTTCCGACGACGACGGCATAGTCGGGCACATCGCGCAACACGACGGCGCCCGCGCCGACGACGCTCCATTTGCCAATCCGGACCCCCGGCAACACGATCGCGCCGGCACCGATTATGGCTCCTTCACCGACCGTCACGTCGCCGCACAGGTTGACGCTGGGAGCGATATGGGCGAAATCGTGAATGGTGCATTCGTGATCGACCCGGGCGCCAGTGTTGACAATCACGTGACGTCCGATTCGCGATGCGACCTGGACGATGGCGCCGTGCATCACGACGGATCCTTCGGCGATTTCGACGGTACGGCTGACGATGGCCGACGGATGGATCAGGGTGTGATAGCGGGCATCCAGCCGGTCCGCCAGCAGCGCGCGCACGCGGCAATTGCCGATGGTGATAATTAGGGCCGAATCGGGAATCCGGAACTGGCTGTTGATACCGAACCCGGGCAAAATCGACCCGGTCGAGTCCCTGACCCGGACCGGATTGTCATCGATCAATCCCGCGACGGGGACTTTCAAGTCGCGCAGGGCATCTGCGACCACCAGCGCGTGGCCTCCGGCGCCGTACAGCCAAACTGAATCCGTTTTCATTTCCCGGTTTTCCTGTGAAAGGCGCCATGCCATTTGGGTCCACAACATCGCGGGTGAGTTTTGCAGTCCAACCCCTAAATCAACTGCATGCCCGCTGTGGCTCACTCTTCGCCACGAACCGTTCGTGGCGTCAGTTCCGTGCCCTGTTCCTTTTTTTGTCCATCCCTGTTGCCGGTAAACAAAGGCTGCGTCACATGCCCGGGAGACGATATGCCGTGCCGTTTGAATACGATCCAGAAAGTCTTCAGCAGGATTTTCAGGTCCAGCCAGAACGATCCGTTTTCCACATACCAGACATCCAGTTCCAGCCGGTCATCCCAGTTCAGGGAATTTCTGCCGTTGACCTGGGCCCATCCGGTGATCCCCGGCCTAACATCCTGTCGTTTGATTTGTCGGGCATTGTACAGGCCCAGATATTCTGTCAACAGTGGCCGCGGCCCCACCAGACTCATGTCGCCCCGCAGCACGTTCCACAGTTCGGGCAATTCATCGAGGCTGGTGGCGCGCAGAAACCTGCCCAGCTGCGTCAACCGCTCGGCATCCCGCGGGTCTCGCGTATCGCGCAGGTTGCCGGATGCATCCACGTTCGGCCGCATTGTGCGGAATTTGTACATGGTGAACAGTTTGGCCTCTTTGCCGGGCCGGACATGCCGGAAAATGGCGGGAGATCCGAGGGTGCATCGGATCATCACAAAGATCACCCCGATCACAGGTGAAAACACCAGGAGTGCAATGGCCGAGACGATAATATCGGTCAGGCGTTTAAGCATTAATATTTGGAATCTCAGGCTGCAATCTGCGCGAAGGACAGCTCCCTATGCCCCAACCATTAACCGAACATCAACCGTAGCGGACGAGGTTACGAGTCCCACATCAACATCAACCGTAGCGGACGAGGTTACGAGACCCACATCAACCGTAGCTCAAAATCCCATCTCAAAATCAAAATCTCTCAATTACGTAACGACCAAGGCTACGCGTCCCAATCAGGACAAATCCGTATCGACAATTGGGGACTCGTAACCTCGTCCACTACCGCATACACGCATTCCGTCCTTTGAGTCCTTTGCAGTCAAGTCCTTTGCAGCCTCTGATTGCGCAGGAACGAGATGATTCTGTCGAACTGATCCCAGTAGTCCGGCTGGAAAGGACTCAGACCGGGATAGCCGGGCAGCAGGCAACCTGAAAAAGGCCACGAGCCGTATCCGTCTGGTTCAATCGGGCCGGCGCGCTCAGGGTTGCGGAGAATGTATTCACTGGTGCACCGGAATTCGGCTTCGCGCCGCTCGTCCGCCTTGAGCACATGATCGTAGGCCTGATCCTGCAACTCAAAACCGTCATTCTGCAGCGATTCGTTGCAGTTTGTCCGGAAATGCTTCATTGCGTTCAGCTGATCGCTTCCCTCGCAAAATCCCATCCAGATCAAATGCATATGATCTGGCATCAGGCAGAAGACTGGGCAAGCCAATCCGTACCGGAACATCGTATGGGTCAGCAGTTCCCGGAACCGACAGAAGAACCCGGCTGTCAGCCAGCCCTGTTTCCGCTCAAGCATTGTTATTGACCAGTGAACAACCGCGTCCGCCTGATAGCATCCCCTTTCAAGTCGCCGAAGATGATTCCGTTTGCTCAATTCCCCCTCCCAAAAAAACCGTAGTGGACGAGGTAACGAGTCCACCACAATGCTCCCACCCAACGCCTTCCACCGTTGCGATGCCAACTGCTTTTTTTTGGGGACTCGATGGGGACTCGATGTTTTTTTTTGGGGACTCGTAACCTCGTCCACTACCGGGTTTCGGGAGCATCTGCTGGCTGATTCTTTAGGCCAAGGATTTCGAGCATTCGGGCATTAACTTTTCGGACATCGAAGCGGTCTTCGGCGACTCGTCGGCTGGCGCAGCCCATGGACGGCCACCTTTCGGGATGTTCAATGAACCAGACCATCCGTTCGGCGAGCGCGGCGGCGTCGGCTTTGGGGACCAGCCAGCCATTTTCGCCTTCGACAACCGTTTCGCGGCAACCGCTGACTCGGGTGGTCAGGATCGGGCGGCCGACCGCCATCGCTTCGAGGACGGTCCGGGGCATCCCTTCGTGATAGGAGGGGAGGCAATAGACGTGGCAATTCTGCAGGTGCGGGATGACATCCCAGGTTTCGCCGACGTGTTCGATGATTCCTTCGCTGTGCCACTGCCGGACGGTTTCGAGGGGGATCCCGTCGGGGGAGGGGTCGGCGAAACCGATCAATGAAAACGTCGCGGTTGGGTGCTGCTGGCGGACGATTCTGGCGGCGGAGGCGTATTCCCGCACGCCTTTTTCGCCGAGGAAGCGGGCGATCATCAGGAAACGCGGTGGACCGTCGGGGAGAGGCGAGTGAGCGAAACGCTGGACGTTGATTCCGGATCCGCTGACGACATGGCACTTTTCGGGAGGGACGATTTTGCGGTTGAGGAACTCGTCGCGGTTGTCGCTGTTTTGAAACATCACTGCGTCAGCGCGGCGAAGAGCGCAGCGGTAAAGTCGAACGACCAGGGCATTCAGCAATCGGCGTTTGAGCGTGTTTCCCTGAAACGCGAACCCCAGTCCAGTCACCAGCGCCACGAACCGGGCCTTTGGGACCGCGCGAGCGGCGATTGCGCCCCAAATAATCGGCTTGATGGTATAAGCCAAAATCGCATCGGGCTGCAGTTCGCGAAACGCCTGCTTCAGTTCGATGAGGGTCCGCCAGTCACTTCGAACACTCAACCCATTCCGCTGGACCCAATACGGGCGAAATGTAACCTTTTCTTCTCCCCGAATCTCCCCCTCACCACTCTCTTCCTTCTTGCCCCTCGCTCCTTGCCCCCTGCTTCTCCCCTCCTCTTCATCCCCGGCCTCTCCGTCACTCCTCGCCGCTCGCCCCTTGCCGCTTTCTTGCGTCTCGCCGCGAGCAACCCGCAAGTCGACACTCAAATTCTCAATTTCCCGAGCAATCTCTGCCGAAGCTGCCGCAGTCATAACTGTTACCAAAGCGCCATGAGCACCCAAAGTCCGAACCAGGTCTCCACGAAAAGTGCAGAACGACTCAGGATAAGCCCCAACAACAAAAATTTTCGACTCACTCACAATGCACAATCAGCAAAGCAATAAGAACAGGTTTTTTCTTTCTCGA
>JBGSVU010000148.1:0-7628 GCA_041752775.1 Pirellulaceae bacterium
ATGTTGGCTCCGCGCCATCCGTAAATCGACTGGTCGGGGTCGCCCGTCACGGCCAAATGGCGAACGTCCTGGTTCATCAGCCGGATCAGGCGGTACTGGGCCATGTTGGTGTCCTGGTACTCGTCGACCATCATTCGCGAAAAACGCTGGTCAAGCGACGATCGCAGCTCATCGTTTTCGGCCAGCAGTTGTGCGGCCAGCAACAACAGGTCATCGAAATCGACGGCGTTGGCGTTCTGCAACATCCGCTGGTAAACCGGATAGACGCTGGCAACCAGCACGTCCAGGTGCTTGCCGGGTCGCGGCTGGAACTGGTCAGGCATCAGCCCGGCGTTTTTGACACGGCTGATTTCATTGCCAATCGCACCGGGTGTGTAGTGTCCCAGATCGAGTTCCGCGGTGGCGACGGCCTGTTTCAGCAGTTTCCGCGAGTCGTCCATGTCGTAAATAGTGTAATTCTCGGCCAGCCCGGCCAGCGGCGCATAGGTTCGCAGCAGGCGGGCACAGAAGCGGTGAAACGTTCCGGCCCACACCTGTGCGGTCGGCACCAGCGTGGCCAGACGGTTGCGCATCTCGTCCGCGGCCTTGTTGGTACACGTCAGCGCGACAATGTCCGACGGGCTGAGGCCCTCGTGGATCATCCATGCAATCCGGTGCGTGATCACACGTGTTTTGCCGCTGCCCGGCCCCGCAAGAATCAGCAACGGTCCATCGATGCATTGCACTGCCGCGCGTTGCGTTTCATTGAGCGGATTCAGAATCAATTCGGCGGCAGGCACTAGTGTCTTGTCCAGATTAAATCTTCGCGTTGTGGTGAACGTACGATGGACGCCCTCGTCCGTCAAATTTCGCAGTTTTCGACGGACGAGGACGTCCATCGTACCCTGATTCTTGAGCTTGACAGACCACCAGTGACATGGGGAGCAATGCTAGCGAAACTGAAAAATGGCAGAGTGGGGCGTTCCAAATCGGGGCACTTTGCTATAGTAACAGGTTCCCGCAGAAGGGAACCAGCCGGCCAGGTCCGCCGATTCCCAACCGCAGTTCAAACTATCAGATTCCACCCACCAGTACGAATGTGAGTGGTTGCTGGATGGTTGGCACAAGTCATTTTTACCAAATTTTCCAGGGAGGGACACATGGCCCGGACTCGTATTCGCATCAGCCCAGAAGAAGAAGCCCAGCGACTGATGGCTGAAAAGCTGGAGTTGAGCACGGCGGAAATCGGGCTGGCGGTTCGCACCACGAATTGTCTGGAAGACCGCGGGATTTTCACAGTTCGTGATTTGCTGAACACGACCAGTGCGGATCTGTTGAGCATTTCCAACTTCGGCGAGAAAACTCTCGACGAAGTCTACCGGTCGCTCGAAAAAATCGGCTTCACCCGCGACGGTTTCGACGTCAAACCGCGCTGACGTGAAGGAACCCGACAGCACGCTTGCCTCATGGTTCGGGTACACCGGTTTTCGCGGACTGCAAAAACCGGTTATCGAACGGACCCTGCAGGGCCATCATTCGCTGGTCGTGATGCCCACGGGGTCGGGGAAAAGCCTTTGCTTTCAGATCCCCGGGCTGGTACTCGCAGGGAAATTCTCCGCTGCGACGGGCGAAACTGCTCCTGCCCGGGGGGCTCCGCTGACCGTCGTGATTTCCCCCCTGATTGCACTGATGAAAGACCAGGTGGACGCGCTGGTCCAGCGCGGTATTCCCGCGACTTTTGTCAATTCCTCGCTGAACCGGACCGCACGGGACCGGCGGATGAAAGCGATCCGGAATGGCGCATTCTCTTTTCTCTATGTCACGCCGGAACGGTTTCGCAAACCGGAGTTCTGCCGCTTGCTGGCCGACCGGACGATTGTGTTACTGGCCTTCGATGAAGCCCACTGTATTTCGCAGTGGGGGCATGACTTTCGACCCGACTATTCACGTGCCGGCGAAATTCGCCAGCAGCTGGGCAATCCGGTAACCCTCGCCCTGACAGCCACCGCCACCGCAACGGTTCGCCGTGACATCGTGCACCAGTTGGGGCTGGGGCCCGAAACGATGGCCGTGTTCGACAGTGGAATCGATCGACCCAACCTGCAACTGGTGGTCGAGCAGGTCTGGTCGACAGAATCCAGACTCGAATCGATCCTGAAAATTCGCGAGGCAAACGGTGGGAGGGGCATTGTTTATTTCACCCTGATTCGGACTTTGAGCGAATTCAGCGATTTGTTGCAGGCGCGGGGGGCCGGGCACCTGGTTTATCACGGTGACCAGCCAAGGCACATGCGGCGGCAGGTCCAGGACCGGTTCATGACAGAGCCGGAATCGTGGGTGCTGGCGACCAATGCGTTCGGAATGGGGATTGACTGTGCCGACATCCGGTCGGTGACCCATGCCGAACTGCCAGGTTCACTGGAGTCGTACTACCAGGAAATCGGACGGGCGGGGCGCGACGGGTTGCCGTCACGCTGTACGTTGCTCTACGACAGCGCTGACCTCGCAACCCAGATGGAATTTGTGCGCTGGAGCAATCCGGGCGCGGACTACTACGAACGCGTCCACGATTTTCTGGGAAAAAACCTGGAACAGGTCAACGCGTTTGGGCTGGTGTGGTTGCGTTAACAGGTCGAATCCGGCACACGGCCGGGGCGCAGGCTGGAGACTGCGCTGGCGATGCTGGAGCGTTGGGGTGCAGTCGAGGGATGCCTCGATCCGCTGCAACTGGAAAGTGTTGGTTGTTTGCCAGCCGACCTGGTCGATTCCGGCGTATGCGCCGCGAAACTGGAACGAGACCAGAAAAAACTTCTCGCCATAATGCAATATGCGAGAGCAGATGGCGATCACCAGAACATGCTGGCGGATTACTTTGCCCAATAAACTCTGGCACGCCATTCGCTCCGCAAAAAAGAGTAGCGGAATGGCGCAAGCCATCCGGTGCGGCACGAAAATGGCGCAGCAATTGAAAAATGGCGGAATGGCGCAAGCCATCCGGTGCGGCACGCTACACCGCGCGGCGCGTTAACACCGCACTACCGGGCACTTGCCATACTCCGCCACAACTGTTGGGTTCGCACCATCCGTTGGGTTCGCACCATCTGTTGGGTTCGCACCATCGAATCGCGCGACAACCGGGCCGCTTGCACTGCTCCGCTACGACCATTTGCCCAGTCTCTGCGGGAGTGTGCACGTGATCCAGCAGGTTGTTAGAATAAACACCGCGCCGAACCTCTGGATCGGACGAAACGACTTTGATCAGCGGCTGATCGAATGGAACCCTCAACCAAAACCATCCTCTGGAGCTGAACCATGATAACGAGAAGAAACATGTTACTGGCCGTGGCGGGAACGGCATCCACTTTGGCCCTGACCCGGTTTTCCCTCGCCGGAACGCGAATGGATTATTCCCTGCCCGATTTGCCCTACGGCTACGACGCGCTGGAGCCCTTTATCGATCAGCAGACGATGATGATCCACCACGACAAACACCACGCCGGCTATGTCAAAAAACTGAACGACGCGCTGCAGGGAGAAGCTGCCGGGTGGCTGGAGAAACCCGTGGAAGAAGTCGTCGCGAACTACACGCAGCTGCCCGAATCGATCCAGACGGCAGTCCGCAACAACGGTGGCGGGCATTTGAACCATACCCTGTTCTGGACGATGATGGCGCCGGAAGGGAAGGGCGGGGCACCTTCTGACGAAGTTTCTGGTGCGATCGATTCGGCCTTTGGTGGCATGGACGAATTCAAAAAGAAATTCGCCGCGACCGCAACGGGCCAATTTGGCAGCGGATGGGGATGGCTGGTAATGGACAGCAACCAAAAACTCGCAGTCGTCGGCACACCCAACCAGGACAACCCGGTTTCCAGCGGACATGTGCCGCTGCTGGGCATTGACGTTTGGGAACACGCTTATTATCTGAAATACCAGAACAAGCGCGCCGACTATGTCGAAGCCTGGTTCAATGTGGTGAACTGGAACCGCGTCAACGAATTGTTCGCGGCGGCAAAAGCCTGATCCGTCCGGGCCCGTATCGATGGCAATCTGGCACCGGGCGCCAACCAACTGGCGCCCGGCCGCAGTTCTGCCTGAGCACTCACCCAGTCCACATCCGGAATGGCCAGCGGTGGCCCGGCCGGCAGGGTGTTGCCGGTCTGACGACTACCTTTGCCACCCGGGCTGGCGGACAATCAGCAGCATTTCAGGGCCGCAGGCAATTTACCCTGTTACCAGGCCCCACCGCAGGGTGGTAACCGGACCGGCAACGTTGTGGGCTCCGCCTGCTGTGGGCAATTCAAATCCAGCCCACCCGCCTGCTGCATCTCAACTGGACTTTCTGTCCGGGCGACGCTTTCGATTCCATCAGATCCTGATTATGATCACGCGTGGAAATCCCCAATAACCAGGGGCTTCTGGCCGAAGTTACCAGCCATGTAATCCGGCTGGCAAGCAATCGGCCCGGCAGTTCCGACAGCAACCGGCTGCCAGCGTGCCAGCCGAAATTGCGGTCCGCATGATTTTACCGGCTGGCCGGTTCCCCGCCCGTCGTCAAAAGTCACATGCTGATCAATTCCGGGACAGTTCATACCGTCATTTTCTTCAACGGAGTCCGATATGTTGATCACTGAGATGCGTCAGGGCGTTCCATGCTGGTTTGAACTGGCGAGTACCGACCCGGACCGGAGTTTTGCTTTTTACCATGCCCTGTTCGGCTGGAATCGCACTGACATGGACATGGGTGCGATGGGAACTTATTCCTTTTTACTGAATGACAACGGCTGCGTCGGTGCCTTCTGTAACATGCAGGAACAGCAGAAGTCCCAGGGTGTTCCATCATATTGGGGAGTCTATTTGGCGGTTGACGACTGCGATGCCAGCACCGCACGCGTCGAAGAGTTGGGTGGCACGGTGATCATGCCTCCGATGGATGTCAGCGAGCATGGTCGCATGAGTGTGGTCAGCGATCCGGCCGGCGCAGTGTTTTGTCTGTGGCAACCCAAAGCTGGCGGCGGAAATTTCGTGATGTTTGAAGATCACGCGGTCGGCTGGGTCGAACTTGCGACGCGTGACACACAGGTGGCCCGTGAGTTCTACGCGGCACTGCTGGGATGGCAATACACAGAGTCGCCCATCCCAGTGGCCAACTCGGGCAACTATATCGAAATCAGCGCAGGCGACACGCGTTACGGCGGGATCCTGCCGATGAACGCCGAGTGGGGTGACATGCCACCTCACTGGAGCATCTACGTGATGGTCCCCGACGTGGATGCGTGTTGCGCCAGTGCGAAAGAATTGGGTGGAAGCAACCCGGTGCCAGCTTTCGACGCACCAGGGGTCGGCCGCATTGCGATGGTCACCGATCCCACCGGTGCCAACTGCTATGTGATTCATTTGAATCGATAGTCGATTGTGCCTTCGGCCCATGCCCCCTCACCGTTCCATCCTGAATCCATGGACAGCATCGAAATCCTCCTGCGCTGTATCGACGAAGCCTTTGATCGCAAATCATGGCACGGGACCAATCTGCGTGGAAGCATTCGGGGATTGACGGCGGCCGAAGCTGCCTGGAGGGTGCAGCCGCAGAGAAAAAACATCCACGAAATTGTGCTGCATTGTGCTTACTGGAAATATACGGTTCGGCGGCGGCTGACTGGCGAAAAACGTGGCAGTTTTCCACTGAAAGGGTCCAACTGGTTTGAGCGCCCACTGGACGGACAGCCAGACGCAACTCAATGGAAACAGGATGTCGGACTGCTGGTAGAATCCCATCAAAGCCTGCGTTCCGCAATCGCGGAACTGAAGGCCAGTCAACTGAAGCAGCATGCACGTGGTGGCACGACAACCAACCTGCAACTGGTCACCGGGATCGCGGCGCATGATTCGTATCATGCAGGTCAGATCCAGTCGATCAAACGCCTTCTGGCTGGCACGTAGTTCCCCTGGTAGTCTGTCAAAATCAGGAATCGGGCGATCTTGCGGGTGCCGTCTGGACGTTAGCCCTGGTTTGTACCAGAGAACCGGGGCTGGCACCAAACGGCTAACCCCAACAACCTGAAGTTGACAACGCCGTTACTCTCCGTCGAACTGGTTTTTGTCGCGGAGGATATGATGGTAGTGCTGGGCGAAACGGTGGGCTTCGTCCCGCACATACTGCAGCAGTCGCAGCGCAAACGAGTGTCTGGAAATGCGGACCGATTCACTGGCGCCTGGCAAAAAGACTTCTTCTTCCTGTTTGGCGAGCGACAGCAAAAAGGGCGGATCGATGCGCTGGCTGGAAAAAGCAGCCAGGGCGGCATTCAACTGGCCTTTTCCTCCGTCGATCAGCAGAATGTCGGGAAAGACCTCTCCCTCGTCGGACTTCCGCCGAAAACGCCGCGAAACAACTTCATGAATGCTGCGGTAGTCGTCGATACCCGCAACTTCCTGAATCCGGTAACGCCGGTAGCCGGGTTTGAAAGGCAACCCGTCGATGAACTGAACGACGCTGGCCACGGTCTGTTTGCCGCCGAGGTGGGCGATATCGATCCCTTCAATGGTCCGCGGCATCCCGGGCAAATGCAGGACTTTCTTCAGCCCGGCCAGGCCTTTTTTCGGATCGACGTAGAACACTTCGGGCTGGGCGTGAGTGTCCAGTTCGCCGCGCTCGTCGAGTGATTCGAGGGCACTGATTTCGTCGCGGATTTTCGCTGCTGCCTCGAACTGCAGGTCGCGGGAGTGCTGGGACATTTCGGCCCGAAGTTTTTTCAGCAGCCGGTCTTTTTTTCCATCGAGGAACATCATCAACCGGCGGATGTCGCGGCGATATTCCTCCCTGCTGATGCGCAGGTTGCAGGGAGCGGTACACTGGCGAATGCTGGCCAGCAGGCAGGGGCGAAACCAGCGCCAGCGCGGATCGTCCTGCTCGATATCGAGGGAACAGGTTCTGAATTTGAAAATCCGCTGCAGGACCTGCAACGCACCGCGCAGGGAACCCGCGCTGGCAAAAGGTCCGTAAAGTTTCACGCCCCGGGTTTCCGGTTCGCGGGTGATCTCGACGCGGGGAAAGTCTTCACCGGTCGTGATCTGCAGGTAGGGAAACGTCTTGTCGTCTTTCAGGTCCCGGTTGTGACGCGGCTGAATGTCCTTGATCAGACGGGACTCGACCAGCAGGGCATCGACCTCACTTTCGCAGGGGATGAAATCCGCGGAATGGATCTCGCCGACCCAGTTTGCGGTTCGCATTTCGGTGGCAGCGGCCTGAAGAAAATAGCTGCCGGCCCGCGCCCGGAGATTCTTCGCCTTGCCGACATAAATCAGCGTTTCGGCTGCGTCCTTGAACAGGTAGACACCGGGCGTTCTGGGAAACTTGCGGACCTGATCGACAGCGGACAAATTGCCGATCAGTTCGGCGGATTCGGAATCGATTTCCGCGTCGGGTTGCTGCTCGCTACTTTTTGCGGGATCATTCACGATGTTTCTCGACGCATTCGCCGCGGGTAAGCGTTCATGGGTCGATTCCACATTGTCCATGTTTCAGGGGGTCAACCCGTTTTTCGGCGGTACATGGGGAGTGCCTTGTCCAGATTGAATCTTCGGGAGTTGGATGGTCTTGGGTATTGGGTGTTGGGTATTGGTGAACGTACGATGGACGTCCTCGTCCGTCGAAT
>JBGSVU010000149.1:0-9890 GCA_041752775.1 Pirellulaceae bacterium
CGGCAGGCATTCTGGTGGGCCAGCACCTCGGTGAAAACCGCGAGAGCCTTGCGGCGCGGGCGGCGTGGAATTCGGTTTTGATCGGAATGGCCTATATGGCCGTGATCTCGGCGATGTATCTGTTGGTCCCCGGGCTGTTTCTGTGGGGCTTTTTTTCCGTGGGTGAAGTGCCGAAAGAAAATACGGGTGAAGTCCGCGAACTGGCGATTGTGTTAATGCGATTTGTGGCGGCTTATAATATTTTCGATGCGGCGCTGACGATTTTTTCGGGGGCACTGAAAGGCGCCGGCGACACGAAGTTTATTTTGCTGATCAGCCTCGGGCTGGGCCTGCTGCTGGCCTCAGTCAGCTACCTTGCCGTCGTGCAGATGTCAGCCAACGTGATCGTTTGCTGGCAGATTGTGACCGGCTGGGTCTGGCTGGGAGGTGCCGTTTTTACCTGGCGATTTATGGCGGGACCCTGGCGAAAAATGCGGGTGATTGAACAGACTTGAGCCGCCCGGCGGAACTTCCCTATGGCGACGGGGTTCAAACGGGAATCGCCCGTGCGTGTGGAAATCGGCGGTGGCGAACCTCGCCCGCAAAATCAGAATCCTTCAAAAAAGCTTTTTTTGAAACAGGTCTCAAATGAATTGGGGAAGATTTTTTGGCCTCGGAATGGTGAGCGCCGCCAGTCTTTTTGCGATGTTTCTCTCCACACATGCCGAGGCCCAGGGCGATGACCCGGCCGGTCGGCGGCAGCAACAGCTGGAACGGCTGAACCGCGAACGCGGACAAAACCCGCAGCGCGGCAAACCGGCCGGCCGCAGACGCGACGATGAAACGGCACTCAAAATGGGTCAGTTCGCGCCGACGTTTACTCTTGCGTCACCCGACGGACAGACGACCTTTGATCTGCGTGAATCGCGGGGCAACCGTCCCGTCGTGCTGATCTTCGGGTCCTATACCTGACCTCCCTTTCTTCGCCAGGTTGGCGAATTGCAGGCGATGTACGAAGAGTTCAGCGATATCGCCGAATTCCGGATGGTCTATATCACAGAAGCCCATGCGGCCGACGGCCGACGCCCCGTTGATTACGCGAAAGAGCTGAACATTCTCGAACACCGGGAAATCGGCGACCGCTGCGAAACTGCAGAACGACTGTTCAAAGACAAGTCCCTGACGATTCCCTGCGTGATTGACGGCATGGATAATCGGGTCAATCAGGCCTACAGCGCTCATCCCGACAGAATTTTCGTGGTTCGCAGCGATGGAAGGCTGGCGGTAGCTGGCGATCGCGGGCCGTTCGGGTTTGAACCCGCCATGCATGATGCGCGAAAGTGGCTGGAAGAGTTTCGCAAGCGCGAAACCGAACCAGACTTGCCCGAAAATTCTGCCGAGGCCGGTGAGGATCGGCACGTGACTCCGCTGCCAGAGCAAACAGAAGCCGAAAAAGCGGAGGCCGGCAAAGCGGCTACTGACAAGGCAAAGGCTGCCGGGGACAGAAAAGACCCCGCAACTGAAAAAACAGACGGCGGCGACAAAAGGGATGCCGGCGATGGCGATGGAGGCCTGAACCGTTCGGCAACCGGACCGTGACAGGTCGCGGCACATCGCGGACAGTTGGATCGTGCCAACGGAACACGCCCGGTCCGCCGTCGCCCGCAGAACGGCATAACGTCGACTAACTTTCTGACGCCGGCCCATCCGCGATTTGATGGCACTTCAGCAGCATCCGTGGATGATGAAAAAAACTCTTCCACAGGCCTCCCTTGAGCGTCGTCGAAACCCGCCCATCGCGATGCAGATAGCCGTACCACTCACCATGTTCCGGGTCGGCGAAGTTCCGAAAGCTCCACTCGGCAACCTCCCGGAACCAGTCGCAATATTTTTTCCGGCCCGTCAACGACCAGGCCATCAACGTGGCGATCATCGCTTCATCATGCGGCCACCAGAATTTCATGTCGTGCCAGTATTCCTGTACCGGCCGGTCGTCGAGATCACGAAAATAGAACAATCCACCATATTCCCCGTCCCATCCGCGCTCCCAGCCCAACTCAAGCATCTCCAGCCCCAAATCGGTCATGCGTCCGTCGTCGCGCTGCCGGCCTTCTTCCATCAAAAACGATGCCGCCTCGATCGAGTGACCGGGATTCAGAATCCGCCCGTCAAAATGGTCAACAACCGATCCGTCCGGCGCAACGTTTTCCAGCACCACCCGACGGTCGCGATTCACAAACATCCGGTCGATCTCATCCACGCAGCGATCGATCCAGCGTTCCCACAGCGAATCCGGCCCGAGGTTCCGTCGCAGTTCCTGGGCTGTCGCAATCGCGATCATCCGCGGGCCAATCGATTCCATCGGACGGACATTGGTATTTTTCGCAGGCATCAGCCCGGGCGTAAAATTCCACCGGACAAACTGCTCAAAACACGCCCGCGCCCGATCCGCAAAAGCCCCGTTTCCGGTCGCCTTTGCGGCAACAGCCAGCGCGATCGCCGCAAAAGACTCGCTGTAGGCGTAGCGGCGTTTTCTCAACGGATGACCGTCGCGCGCCAACTGAAAAAACATCCGCCCGTCCTGATCGAAACCGTGCCGCAACAAAAACCCGATCCCGTGCAGCCCCCACTCCAGCCATTCCGCCCGCGGTTCCAGTTGCTGATGCATCGTCAACAACATCCACGCCATTCGCCCCTGGGCCCAAACCGATTTATCGGAATCGACCAGCGATCCGTCCCTGTCAAACGCGTGCAGATATCCGCCAGACTCCCGGTCGATCGCGCGGGGAAACCAGAACGGAACAACGTCATCGACCAGAGTCTGCCGAAAAAATTCTGCCCAGCGTGAGGCCTCAGCCGGAAACACCGTCCGAATCACGATTTGATCCAGTCAAAAAAACCCATCACTTCCAGCTCTTCCCGCAACCGGTCGGCGGCCCCCGCCGGAAATCCACGAAACGGCATTCGCACCGGACCAACATCCACACCCAGCATCGACATCACACCGCGCGCCGCCGGCAAATAGTCGTACCTCCCCAGCAACTCGATGACGCGAACCGCACGCAACTGCCACATCCGCGCCGCCACCAGGTCGTTGGCCTGAAAGCACCGGATCACCTGGTGATACACGGGAGCCATAAAGTTGTAACTGCTGCCCACCGCACCGGCCACGCCCAGCGCCAGTGCCGGCAACAGCAACTCGTCGGTCCCAAACAGAATGTCCCACGGACGGGTCACGTCGTTCAGGCAGTGCTGCAACGCGACCAGGTTGTCGCTGGTGAACTTCAGCCCCACCAGACCCGGAATCCGGCTGGCACCCAGCTGCAGGAACTCCGGCATCGCAAACCGGACTCCCGTCATCGCCGGAATGTCATAGAAATAAAACGGCGTCCCGGCCGCGGCTTCCGCGATCCCGGCCATGCATTGCACCAGCACTTCGACATCCGCTGGCCGGTAATAGCTGGGTGCCATCGCGGCGATCGCCGCCACCCCTACCGACCGGGCGTGGGCCGCCAATTCGGCCGCACTCTTCAAACAGTTCGATCCCACATGCACGACCAGTTTCAGCGGGGTCCCCCGGACCACTTCACTCCACCGCTGGGCCACCAGCCGCCGCTCGTCAATCGTCAGTGAATGCCCTTCGCCCGTGCTGCCGCAAACAAAGGCCCCCACCACGCCAGCCTCCAGCAGATGCCCGGCCTGGTGCTCGATAACGGCCAGGTTGATTTCGCCCCGCAAATCAAAGGGCGTATGCGTGGCCGCGACCAGCCCAGTGATCGCCTGGTAGTTTTCCATTATTTTTCTTCCTGTCAGAAACTGTCGATTCGCCGGTCACCATTGGAGTCGATGCATTCCCGGGCCGCCACGCCCGGCCGGAGCAGGGAACAGCAGACTGGCCAGCGATCCCACCACCACGCACACGGCAATGCCCACAAAACCGTACCACCAGAAATTCAAAATCTGAAACCAGTAAATCGCAAACACCGCCGCGGCACTCGCGACCGATCCCGCCAGGGCTCCCTGGCTGTTTGCTCGCGAAACAAAAATCCCCAGCAGAAACATCCCGGAAATCGTTCCACCAAACAGGCCGAGAATCGCCAGAAAAGTCTCCCACAACGATTTGATTTCGCCAGACTGACCCAGCCACAGGGCCCCACCAATTCCCGCCAGACCCACCACAACCGTCACGCCCTGGGCGATTCGCAGCAACCGCCGGTCGCCGTAACCAGGCCGCAGCCGTTTGGCAAAATCTGTCACAAACGCCGTCGCAATACTGTTCAGGCTGCTGGAAATGGTGGACTGGGAAGCCGCAAAAATCGCAGCCACCAACAACCCCGCAACCCCCGCCGGCATTTCATGGACAATGTACCAGGGAAAAATCGTATCGTTCGCCAGCGTCACATCCACCCGACCGGGATGCTGTGAGTAGAAGGCAAACAGCCCCGTTCCAATCGCAAAGAACATTGCCTGGGCCAGCGGAGCCATCAACGCATTGATCCCGATCGCCCGGGCTGCCGACCGTTCATCGGCTGTCGTCAGGTAACGCTGCACCACATCCTGGCTGGCCGTGTACGAAAACAGGTTATTGAAGACACTGCCCAGCAGAATTACCCATCCCGTGACCACCGAAACATCCCAGCTCCACGGCACAGTCCCGAAAAAATGGTCGTGCTCCCGGGCAATCTCCCAAATGCCCGCGACTCCCCCCTCCACCGACGCAACAATCGAGACCAGCGCCCACAAGGCTCCTCCCATCAGAACCAGCGTCTGTACCACATCCGTCCAGATCACTGCGGCCATCCCCCCAAACATCGTGTACACCACGCACAGGATTCCGACCACAACCACGCTGACGGTGAGATCCATCCCGGCCACAGTCGACAGTGCGATCGCCGGCAGCAGTAACACAACCGCAATCCGGCCCATCTGGAACAGCATGAATTGCACACTCGCGATCCAGCGCACCGACACGGAGAACCGCTGCTCCAGATACTCGTAGGCACTGGTCACATTCAGCCGCCGGTAAAACGGCAGAAAAACCAGAATCACAACCGGAATCAGCACAATGAAACTGTTCTGCAAATACAGATTCCACCCCACACTGTAGCCCTGTGCCGGAATCGACATGAATGTGATGCTGCTCAGCAGCGTCGCGAAAATACTCATCCCCGCCGCCCACCACGGAATCCGCTGACCCGCCCGAAAGAACTGTTCCGTCGTCGTCCCGCCCCGATTCGCCAGAATCCCCACCACAAACACCAGAATCAGATAGACCACCAGCACCACCTGGTTCATGATTCCAAACGCCGGGGGACGGCGCGCGATCGTCAGTTTCCAGACCTCGGGGCTGCGCACCCCCGGCCGCATCTCGCCCGAGGGAATCACCCACCCGCCTCCGAACGGAACAACCGGAACAGTAACACGCGGCGCAGGGCAATCTCCAAACTCGCTCCACGTATCCGTTATCGAATGCCACGCCAGCATCCGCGACACAAACCCCCGGTGCATCGCGGGCAGAACACCCGTCTGCGATCCATCATCGCCACCCACGATGACAAAGTGGTTGGGTCCCACCGCCGGTGCCGGCGAAGGTGCAGCCACGACCGGACGAGGCAAATCGGCGATCCGTCGCCAGTCTCGCCGCGCGCCAGCGAACACCAGCTGCCAGGCTTCCCGCAGGTAAACCCGCTCCGGCACCCCCGCTGCATTTTGCTCCAGCGCGGCACCACCCACCAGATAAAACTTCCCGTCGAGCGTCGCCGCAGTCGCCATTATCCGCCCCGAAGCTGGCAGCGGGGGCAGCTCCGTCCAGCCCTGTTCACAGCGGTCGATATCGATGGAAAAAACCCGGCTGGACGCCGCCATTTCCCCGGGCTCACTCGATCCTCCCGCCACCACAATCCGTCTGCCCACCAGCGTTCCCGCCGCTCCAGCCAGCGGTATCGGCAACTCTGGCCAGGTTTCAAACTGAACCTCCCCTCCCACGTCCCGCATCAAAAACACCTCGGCCGTATGCGCGCGGGAATCACTGCCACCCACACACACCATGCCCGCTTCGATGGTCACGGCCACACCATAGGCCATAGGCGCGGGCAACTTTCCCGCCGCGCGCCACCGGCCTGTCGTTGGCGACCACGCCCATATCCGGTCATGCCAGACCTTGTTGCCACCTTCCCATGGCGGTGCCTCCGGAAAATTGGCTCCGCCGCCGACATACAACTCGCCGTTGACGATCCCCGCAAACGGACCCGCCAATCCGGTCGCATCCGGAATCGGTGGAATCGACTCCCACTCCACCGAATTCGGTGAATCCGTTTGTGGCACCGACCATGCGACCGAACACCATCCCGTCAGTAATATCCACGACACCACGCACAGCAGGTACGTATTTTGACGGGTCGAACGTCGGACGCGCGGACTCCACCGGCAACCAAAGACACCGGACGCGGCGTCACAGATTTTTGACCGTTTCAACTGGCGTCCCTTCGGGTCCACGCGTACACCGGCATTCCGCACAACAGCAACAGAAAGCCCCAATAAACCGCTTCGTGACCGGACCCGGCCACGGCCCAGATCGAATAGACAAACGCCAGCGAGCTCACCACGATCGTTTGCCCGACCGTCGATCCGGACGGAACTTTTTTGTCGCGCAATACAAACACCAACTGTGCCACCGCCGAAAAAACATAAGGCACCAGCACCGCCACGGTCGACAACAGAATCGCGAATTTGAACAACCCCGCGAGGCCCCGGGTGTAATTGGCCATGATCAACAGACAGACCAGCACGGCCGACAATATCAGCGATGCCGCCGGTGTTCCTGCCACCGATTTGCGGGCGAACCAGCGGGGAAAAACTCCATCCCGCGCCGCCGCTGCCGGAATCTGTCCCGTGTTGAGAATCCATCCATTGAGCGCACCGAAACAGGAAATCGCCGCGCCCGCCGCCACAAGCTTTCCACCCAAATCGCCCCACATCCGGCTGGCCGCGTCGGCAAACGGCGCTTTGGAATGGGCTAACTCTTCCGGCGCGATGATCCCCAGCATGACCATCGTCCCGGCAATGTAGACGATCGTCGTCAACAGCGTGCCCAGCATTGTAGCGCGGGGAATGGTCTTTTCCGGATCGACCACGTCATCCGCCGGAACCGTCGCCGACTCCAGTCCCAGAAACGCCCACAGCGTCAGGGTCGCCGTCGCGAGGACCGCGTTGAAAAGCGGTTGCCCGCTCCGGTTCAGCGGAACAAAATTTTCCGGATCAAACCAGAACACACCACACAGGGTGACCGCCACCAGCGGCACCAGTTTCAATATCGTCGAGACCACCTGCACCACACCGGCCTGGCGAACTCCCCAGACGTTAATCCCGGTCAACAGCCCAATCACGGCGGTCGCAGCGATGGCGCCCGGTATCGGCTGGCTGCCAAGTGGCGGCCAGAAAACCGACAGGTAACTGATCATGGAAACGGCGATGGCCGCGTTGCCCGTCAACAGCGAAATCCAGAATCCCCAGGCGACCAGGAAACCGGCAAAATCACCCATCCCCTGCCGGCTCCAGGCATACGGCCCTCCGGCGCTGTTCGCACTGCGGGCCAAACCGGCGAACATCAACGCCAGAACCCACGCACCCGCGGCCGTGACCAGCCACCCGGCCAGACTGATCCCGCCAAACTCGGCGAGGGCCGCGGGCAACAGAAAAATGCCCGACCCGATCATGTTCCCCATCACCAGCGCCGTGCAGCTCCACAGCCCCAGCGACTTTTTGCCGACAGGATGTGGGTCCGGTGCCGGTTCACCAGCGGGACTCTGTTTCGGAAGTGCGGGGGCTTGGCCACTCATGGTCCCCCATTGTGACCAGGAGTTGACCACTCTGGCAAACCATCACCCCCGTTTCCCTCCACAAAACAAAAATGGCGCAATGGCGAAATTGCCGTTCTCCCCACGCGATCCGTTAGGCGAGATCCATTCACACCGGACATTTCCCGTGTCCACTGCGATTGGATGCCTGGCCCAAAAGGGGCCTGACAGGTCCGACCAGTCTGACCCTCTCGACCTTTTCAGGGGCCTGCCCTCTTTGGAGCGAGGCCCTCATTTGAAGGCTCGATCCCGGAACCGTTTGCCTGCGCCGGGGCAGCTGTCAGGTGTTGGGTCGTGTCGTTCGCCGTTCAACCGGTTCAGCTTCTGTGGGATTCACCTGCCGGGAATCGTATTCATCCGATGACATCGCCGGGCAGACTTCGATGCGCCCGCAATGATCGCAAACGACGCGAATGAGTTCCGACATGCTCATGCCGAACTGGCTGGTTTGGCCGATTCGGTACAACTGGTTCAGTTGGCTGCAAGTCATAAGCTGGGGTCTTGGGTTAAAGGCCAGAAATTTTCGGTCCATCGACTCTCTGACTGGGAAGATCGGGAATTGGACCCGTTGGACCCGCTCCTGATTTTTCCCGTCACCTCTGACGGAAGCCATATCCTGTCGCCATGGCCTGGCGACCCGGTCGATCGCAACCAGGACTACTCCTGCCGCCTCCGACATGAAGTCTGCCATGCAAGGACCATGCCGCCGGTCGATTTGTGAAAAGAAGCCGCATTTCCCCCGGGCTCCCCACCTGAAAAGCCGCCCCGTCTGTGCTGTTCAGCCCCACCACCGCGCCCAACCGCACACCCATTGAGCGGCCAGCTGCCGCATCAAAGAAAGTAGAACAGTCGTCCCCGACTGTTTCCGCAGAAAGAAAAACATTTACCCCAGCCAATCCCCAACTCCGCGCCCCCGCCATCCAACTCAACCCAACCTTTCACCCACAATATCCCTCCCCAGTCGCCGCCCTCAATTTCACTCACTTGCCGAGCGACAGATGACCCATGGCATTCGCCTGACGAAAATCACCGCCGAACCAGGCGGACCCACTGCACGATCTGGTCACGGCTCATGGCTCCTTCCTGCCGAGCCACTTCCTGGCCTTTGACAAAAACGATCAGACAGGGAATCCCGGAGATGCCAAACTGGCTGGCGGTTTGGCGGGCGGATTCGGTATCCAGTTTTGCCAGGATGAAATCGGGAGCGAGGCGGGCTGCGGCGGCCGAGAATTCGGGAGCCATTCGTTTGCAGGGTCCGCACCATTCAGCCCAGAAATCGACCACCACGGGCAGGCTGGTGCGCTGAATGAATTTTGAAAACGTGCTGTCGTCCAGTTCGACAGGATGCCCGGGTACCAGCCCGGCCTGGCACTTGCCGCAGACGGGATGGTCGCCGAGCCGGTGGGCAGGGACCCGGTTCACGGCGGCGCAGCGGTGGCAAACGATGGTAGGAATGGAGTCGTTCATGGGGTTGGTCGGGGGTAGCTTTTTGCGCGCCGGGGTCTGACGCGTTTATCGGTCGGGTTACTTGGCCTGGAGCCTATTTCAAAAGGGGTCTGACCCTCACTGCCTTTCCAGGAGTCTGCCCCCTTTTGGGACAGGCTCTCGCAATTTGGCCAACCATGTACAGCCGAAAACGGGTCTGACCCCCTAAACATGGACAATATGTTATCGACCCGTGACCGCTTACTCGGTCAGGGACACCTGGAGTGGAAAAAACGGGGCAGGGCCGGGAAATTCGCCGTCCAGCCGCGGTGCCGGGTCAGGAATTCCGGAGACAAGCCGAACTTTTGGGGTTCGAGTCTGGTCTTGCCTGAATCCCCGGTCTGCGCTAGACTGGTTATCCCGAAACGGGGCATTTTCCGTGCCAGTTTCGCACAACTTTCATTCCCCTGTAGCTCAGTTGGTAGAGCAACGGACTGTTAATCCGTGTGTCCCTGGTTCGAGCCCAGGCGGGGGAGCCTTTCGTCAAAGTCCGAACTTTGGCGACCAAAAGGCTTAACGCCCGGCGTCGAGAGATCGATAGCCGGGCGTTTTTCGTTTCTACCCAGTTTT
>JBGSVU010000150.1:0-2347 GCA_041752775.1 Pirellulaceae bacterium
GGGGAGGCGGTGGCGGATCATTGGGGTTGGGAGGACGACTGTATCCTTCCTCCCATTTCCATCCGATCGGCGTTTCCAGTTCTTTCTGGGCTCGCAACGCCCACGGCGTTCCGGCGTGTTCGGTGACCACCCGCTGCAGAATCTCCCGTGCCTGGGCCGCCATGTTCGCCGCTGCTGATCCCGTCGGAATGTTGTCGTCGGGTCGAAGAATCCACGTGTTGTTATTCTGCGGGTTCTGAAACTGCATCCCTGATTTGACCATTGCCAACATGGCGTTGTAGGCCTCGATCCGGACCTTTGCCGCGAGCACCCGACCGAATGCCAGATCAAATCCGGCCTGCCAGCGCGGCGAGAGTTCGATTTCGCGACCCGCCAGGCCCTCGTTCAATACCAGTAACAACCGGTTGACTTGCGGCTCCAGAATCGCGGCATCGCGCTGCGCCAAACTGATGCGACGCGAAAACTCCGCTTCATCAAAGCGGGGAAATCGCCAGTCGGGCCGTTCCTGCTGCAGGACAGAGGACAGCTGGGCTGCCTGAACCAGCGACTGGCGGCACACGTTCTGGCTGACCTTTTGCAAATAGGACGGACCAGAAACATAGTCCGGACGGTAACGTTTCATGACTTCGGGATCGAAGAAATATTTCATTCGGGCAGTAAAGGCGACCTGTTCGGCCGTGGCGTTGCCATCGCGGCTGGGATGCACCGAAAAATAAATTCCTCCCGATTCATACGCCAGACGAGTCAGCGAGAAGGGGCCAAAGCCGGAATCAATCGACTCAAATTCCTGATAGTTGTCGGTGAAATATTCCAGTCGCAAGCGTTCCGGCATGGCTGTTTCAGGCCCCTGGGAAACCGGAGTCCACTGCGGATACTGGTCGAATTCCGGATCGGGATCGATCCACATGACTTCGGTCTGGACCCGTCCGAAGGGAGCCGGAACGCCAATGACATACACCGGGATTTCGAGATTGCTGCAGAACTGGACAGCTTCGTCCAGCCTGGCGATGTCGTCACCCGCCTCGTCGGAAACCACAATAACGACAACATTGCGCTCGCGCTGACCGGTCAGGCGGTTGAGACGGCGCAGCGAGCGGTAGGTGTTGACGGCTTCGATTACAGCGGAAAAAGTCATTTCGATCCCGGAGTCGTCGCGGGTGATTTTCCCGAAAGCGTCCCGAATTTCCGAAAACTCAGCGGTCGGTTGCCGCATCAGGCGATCGACGTCCTTTCCAAAAGCGTAAACCTGCGTCAGCAGCGGCGGTTCCCCGCCGTTCGCGGCGGAAATAAACCCAAGCCTGGCGATCTGGTCCAGTTCTGCATAAACCGTTTCCAGTCGCGCTGCAATTTCGGCCTGCTGTGCCATCATGCTGGGCGAACGGTCGAACAGCCAAACCACCAGGGTATTCCGCTGTTCCAGCGACAAGACGATTTCTTCGGTAATCCGGTCCACGGCGCCGGTGGCGGATGCAACTGCATTACCCGCGGATCCCTTGATCGGGACCATCGAGACCCGGTCCGCCGAAGCCAGTTCAAAGGTCTCATCAACCATCAGGTTGCCGAGGTCGGTTTTCGGCGTAATCGTCTCCAGAAAATCGTCCCGCTTCATTTCCAGAACCGGCACGGCGTCGGCAGCAAACTGCAAATCGTCGAGCGCCGATTCGTCGACGAATTCCGGCAACATCTGGTCAAAACGGATTTCCGGATCGGTCTCCTCCAGTACGGTTGAATCAACAGGACTGGCAACCAGGCTGATCCTGTCGGCGTCACTGCCGGGCAAAAGAATTCGCGCCAGAGCCACCAACAGAACCAGATGCAGCATCAGGCTGACAATCCACCACGGGACATCCGTCACGAGAGGTGTGTCCAGCCGTCCGGTTTTCAGTTGCCACCGGCGGCGAAGTGAAAACATCAGGTATTCCAGAAAATGTCAGACCAGGAAGGGGCATTCACAGCTTGGGAGGTGCCCGTCTCGGTTTGGGCATTTCGTTTTCGGATGGCTGCGGAACGTTTCTGACAGCGTTGTTGTTATTGTTGTTGGGGCGCTCTTCAGGCGGCCGCGGCGGTTCGGTAAAGGTCTCTTCCCATTTCCATCCGATGGGGACGTCCAGTTCCTTTTGAGCCAGCAGCGCCCAGGGCGTATCGGGATGTTCGTCGACAACCCGCTGAAGAAGTTCCCGGGCGCGATCAGCCATTTTCGCAGCGGCCGATCCGGTCTCGATCGAGTCGGCCGGGCGGAGGACCCAGGTATTGTTCTTTTCGTTCTGGAACTGCAGACTCGTTTTGATCATGGCCAGCATGGCGTTGTAGGATTCCGCGCGGACTTTGCTGGCCAGAACACGACCAT
>JBGSVU010000151.1:0-8365 GCA_041752775.1 Pirellulaceae bacterium
AATTTCGCAGTTTTCGACGGACGAGGACGTCCATCGTACCCTGATTCTTGAGCTTGACAGACCACCAGTCGCCGGAAGAGAGAATGTACTCCGCTGGCCGTCAGGCCTTGGCCATCTTTTTGCCGCTGTTCAGTTCTTCAATCCACGGGTCCATGTCGCTGAAAATGTCGCCGGGATGCCCCTCGAACACCTTGCCTACCAGCAGGTTGGTCAGATTCTGGCGATGTTGCGGGAACTGTTTGATGAAGTCGCCAAAGCTGAATGGTTTGCTGTAAAACGCCCGCACCAGTTTGCGGATCAGATCAACTCCCGATTCGTATTTGCTGGTCCAGCGTCCCAGAACCCGGGCCGACAGATCGCCCCGGTTCAATCCGTCACAGACCGCTTCGGCTGCCCAGGCTCCGGACTGACAGGCGAGAAAAACTCCCGAGCTGTAAATCGGATCGATAAACCCGCCGGCGTCGCCAACCAGAACCCAGCCGTCGCCAGCCTGTTGCGTCGTACGGTAGGAAAACTCCTTGGCCACATGAAATCGCCCTGACTGCCTGGCGTCCATCAGGCGCCGGCCGACCCCGGGGCAATTTTTGACTTCTTCCATGAAAGTCTTTTCAGGTGAGTTGCCCCGTTTCAGGATGAAGTCGTTGTCGCCGACCAAACCGACGCTGACCGTACCGTCGGAAAGCGGGATGTACCAGAACCACGCGTCTTTGGAATTGGTGTGCAGGATACAGGTCACTTCGGGATTGTTACCGCCGTTGCGTTTGGCACCTTCAAAATACCCCCAGATCGCAGCTTTTCGCAGGTCCTCGTAACCCTCTTTCAGTCCGAGGCGATTCGCAATCAACGCCTGTTGGCCCGAAGCATCCACCACAACTTTTGCGGAAATATCGAACTCTTTGCCATCCCGGTCCCGAACAGAGATCCGGTGAGGCGATTTCTTTTTCAGGTCGATGTCCAGCACACGCATCTCGTCCACGACGGCCGCACCGCGGGCGTAGGCCGAATCAAACAGCAATTTGTCGAATTCTGCCCGCTGGATGTGCCAGGTAACGGCCGCTTCACTGTCGTCAAACTCGGAAAAAATGAACGGTCGGGTTTCCTTGTCATCGCTGTTGACGAACTGCACACCATTCTTGCGGGTGAACCCAATGCGTTTCAGGTCGTGAACAATTCCCAGCCGGTCAAAGACATGCCACGTTTCCGGCATCAGCGATTCGCCAACATGAAAACGCGGCATTTTTTCGCGCTCGATCAGCAACGTCGAATGCCCCTGTTCGGCAACCAGACATGCCACCGTTCCACCCGCCGGGCCAGACCCAATCACGACACAGTCATAATTTCGCTGAGTTATCATGGGGCTGGATTTCCATTCCGCAAAAATGCGGTTAAAAAGATGGCGGCAGGAATCATGGAAGACTCCTTTCCCGGATATTTCCCGGGACGATAACAGCAACAGGAATTCAAACAGGCGACTGAAATCCAGCAGGCCTCGCGAGGACGGTCCCGGTCAGCCCGCAACGCACACAAGTGGCTGCCCCTCGAAGTGCGGCCTCCGTTCGTGCGGCCAGCGGCCAAAATCAAACAGCCAGCCTGGTCGCTGCCAGTCCCTTCCATAATATCGGACAGAATGCCTGCAACAAACGGATCATTTTGACCAGGTCAGGCCCGTAACGGCCTGCTCGCCGACAAAATCTGCTATTCTGAAGGCGTTTTCTGCAGTTTTGCATCGCGGTGTCCCGTGGCGAATTCCCGTAAATTCCGTCCCGACCAACCCATTTATTTCAGGTCTAGCCGATGTTTTTGAAAAGATTTTCCCTGATTCTGGCACTCTTGCTCGTCTGTGACCCATTGGCGGTCAGCGAAACCGTTTACGGAAAGGCGGTGCAGGCCAGCGATCAAGCCGAAAAAAACGTCGCGACAGAAGCCGGTCGACCGGCCGCGGCGGCCCAGCAGGAAAACGGAACGGAGATCGAATCCCGTTTCATTTCCAGTCCCCGGCAGATCACTTTCGATGGTTTGCGTTCGGGCGAAGGTTATTTTTCGGCTGACGGGACGAAAATGGTTTTCCAGAGTGAACGCGAAACGGGCAATCCGTTCTACCAGATTTACCTGCTCGATTTTGATTCGGGTGAAACCCGGCGTGTCAGCCCGGGCACGGGCAAGACCACCTGTGCCTGGATTCATCCCGACAACCAGCGTGTGCTGTTCGCCTCCACTCACGACGACCCGGAAGCGCGACAAAAACAGGCTGACCTGTTGAAACTGCGCGAGGAAGGGAACGAGCCCCGCTACGCCTGGGACTACGACGAGCACTATGAACTGTACGAAAATGACCTGAAGTCTGGCGAGCTGCGGCGGTTGACCGACGTCCGCGGCTACGATGCCGAGGGGAGCTATTCGCCAGATGGCAAGCTGGTTGCGTTTGCATCCAACCGTGCGATGTATGCCCGGGAACTGACGGAGAAAGAACAGTCGATTACCGAACATGATCTGTCGTACATGATGGACATTTACATCATGAACGCTGACGGAACAGGCGTAAAGCAGTTGACGGACGCTCCCGGCTATGACGGCGGTCCGTTTTTCTCGCACGACGGGAAAAAAATCTGCTGGCGCCGGTTTTCGGAAAATGGCGCGCTGGCCGAAATCTTTTCGATGAACGTTGATGGCAGCGAACAGCGCCAGCTGACCCGGATGGACGCGATGTCGTGGGCTCCGTTTTTTCACCCCTCCGGCGAGTATCTCGTTTTCACCACGAACAAACATGGGATGTCGAATTTCGAACTGTACCTCGTTGATGCCGAAGGGAAATCCGAACCGGTTCGCGTCACCGGGACCGAAGGTTTTGACGGGTTGGCCAGTTTTCATCCAGACGGCAAACAGATAACCTGGACCACCAACCGCACCAACAAACAGTCCCAGATCTATCTGGCCAGCTGGGATCACGAAGCGGCACGCAAGGCATTGAAGCTGGATACCCGTGTTCAGGAAGATTCCGCCGAACTTGCTGAATGGATCGCCGATTCGGAATCGACGGCCCTCGCCGCCGCCGCCGAATCGTCGCCGGATTTTCGTGGCATCGACATGATGAAGCATGTTGATTTTCTCTGTCATCCCCGTCTGGCCGGGCGGATGACCGGGTCGCCCGGGGAGCATCAGGCGACGGCCTATGTTGCGGCTTATCTTGATTTTCTCGGCCTGCAACCGGCCGGAGACAACGGGACATGGTTCCAGGAGTTTGAGTTTCCGGCCGGCGCCGAACTTGGTCCCGAAAACAGACTGGCTTGGGGTGATCAGGCACTGAAACTCGACCAGGACTGGCGCCCGCTCACATTTTCGAAAACGGGCGAGTTCGATCCGACTGAAGTGGTCTGGGCCGGCTATGGAATTGTGGCACCTGGCGAAGAAGGCCAGCCGGAATATGATTCCTACGTCCACCTCGACGTGACCGGCAAATGGGTCCTGGCACTTCGGTACTTGCCCGAAGATGTCCCGGACGATCGCCGGCAGTTTCTGCAGTACCACAGCAGTTTGCGCAAAAAGGCGATGGAAGCCCGTGACCGGGGCGCCCGGGGCATCATCTTTGTCAGCGGTCCCACATCAGCGGCCCGCGACCAGCTGGTTCCGCTGGGCGACGATTCGTCTTTGGCTGGCACCAGCGTCGCTGTCCTGTCCGTTACCGACGACGTTGCTGCTACCTGGATGAAGCAGGCGGGACAGGACCTGGGCTCACTTCAGAAGGAACTCGACTCCGGCGAACCCGCGATGGGATTTGCGCTGAAGGGCGTCGCCGTATCCGCCCGCATCGAGGTGAAGCAGAAAACCGCCCGTGGGCGCAACGTGGTCGGACGGCTGTTGGCGGGTGACCAGCCATCCGTTTTCGGCGCGGTCCTGGTGGGGGCACATATCGACCACCTCGGCAGCGGCCGCAGCGGCAGCTCGCTGGCGCGGGACGACGAGCAAAGCCTGATTCATTTCGGGGCGGACGACAACGCTTCCGGTGTGGCCGCCATGCTGGAAGTCGCCGAATATCTGGCCCGCCAAAAAGCGGACGGCAAAGTGAGTATGAAACGCGATTTGATCATTGCCGCCTGGTCTGGCGAAGAACTCGGGCTGTTCGGATCGCAACACTTCGTCGAATCGGTCAAACGGAGCATGGATTCCTTTCACCCGTCCAGTCCCGAAGCCGCCAAAGCCGCTGCCGATCCGCACGCCATGCCGGAAAACCAGGATATCTCGCCGCTGATTGGAGCCTGTTTGAATATGGACATGGTGGGCCGCTACAACGGGTCACTTATTTTGCAGGGGATCAGCTCATCGCCCGAATGGAAATCGGCTGCCGAACTGAATGCCACGATTGGGCTTAATCTGAAACTGAGCAACGACGTGAACCTGCCGACTGATGCCAGTTCCTTTTATCGCGCAGGCGTTCCGATTCTGTCGGCTTTCACCGGATCGCATACCGATTACCACACCCCGCGCGACACGCCTGAAAAACTGAATTACGAAGATGCCGCGAAAATCGCCCGGCTGATGGGATTGATCACGAGGAAACTGGTGGCCGCAGAGCAACCACCAAAGTTTGTCAAACAGGAAGGGTTGCAGGAGGAAACGCCGCGCGTCAGCATCCGCGTCTATCTCGGTACTTTGCCCAATTACGCGGGCGGAGTCGATGGTTGTTTGCTGGACGGTGTTACCGAAGGCGGGCCGGCCTATGCTGCCGGAGTACGGGCCAAAGACATTGTCGTCGAACTGGCGGGGCGGAAAATCGAAAACGTCAACGAGTACAGTATCGTGATGGGCGAGTTGCGACCGGGCAAGGAAACAACCATTTCGGTTCGCCGCGACAATGAAATCCTGAAGTTCAAACTGACGCCCGGACAGCGGTAACCGATTCTTCTGATCAACAATTTTAACTGGGAATACAACCGTGAAGCGTGCTCTGATCTGCCTTTGGGTTTCTGGCCTCTGTCTGGTCCCGCAAATTGGCTGGACTTTCCAGGCCGACCTGTATGGACCCTCGATTGCCCGCATCAACGAAGATTCGGTCCGGAAGACAATTGAGTACCTCGCCAGCGACGAATTGGCCGGGCGTGGTACACCATCACCAGGATTTACGATCGCATCCGAGTACGTTGCCAAACGGTTTGAAGACGCCGGCCTGGAGCCTGCCGGCTCCGATGGCTGGTACCAGAACCACACCATTGAGACCCAGCGAATTCCCACCGACGGAATACAGGTGGCAAAAACAGGCGACGAGGCCATCCGGCACTTCGGCCTGTTGGCTGCCACTGACAGCGCCCTGGATTACAGCGGGCCGGTTGCCGAAATCAAACTGTCCGACGAATTCGCTGACAACCAGTTCAGCGGACCCGTGATGACAGTGGACGACAATCCGGGCAGTTCGCGGCGATACCTGAACAACCTCGCCCGGGCCGCCAACCGGCTGAAAAAAGCGGGTGCAACCGCCCTGATCATTGTCGTTCCGGAAAACCATACTGCGGTGGAGCTGGCAAAATCCCTGGCTGGCAAAGACCGTGTTGCCGAACGGTCCCAGCGGATTCCCGTCCCGATCCTGCTGGTGGAACAGCTGGCTGCCGGGGACGAAATCACAATAAAAATTCCCGCCGCAACCCGGAACGCTGCCGTGGTGCGAAATACGATTGGCGTCCTCAGGGGCAGCGACCCCGCACTGTCCGCTGAATCAATCCTGTTCACGGCACACCTGGACCACCTCGGAGCAGACCCGACAGCAAAAGGCGACGGAATCTACAACGGTGCCGACGATGACGCCTCGGGAGTCACGGCCGTGGTGACCCTGGCCGAAGCGTTCGCCGCGCTGCCCGTGCGGCCGAAACGTTCGATTCTGTTCATGACCTTTTGGGGCGAAGAACAGGGGTTGCTGGGATCAAAACAGTTTGCGGAAGAACCGACCTGGCCGCTGGAAAAAATTGTCGCCAACATCAACATCGAAATGATCGGCAGACCCGAAGCCGGTACCGCGGGCAAAATCTGGATGACGGGATGGAATGAATCCAGCCTCGGTGAACTGATGGCCGCTGCGGCGAAACCGTCTGGCGGTGTGATTTTCGAGCATCCTGATTTCAGTGCCATGTTGTACCGGGCCAGTGACAACTGGTCGCTGGCCAGCAAAGGTGTGATCGCTCACAGTTTTTCGGCGGGTTCGTTGCATGAGGATTACCACCAGGTTTCCGACGAGTGGGAAAAACTGGACACTCGCCATATGACCCGCGTCATCGAGTTGTTGTTCCTCAGCAGCCAGGATCTGGCCAACGGGGCGGCAACCCCCCAACCCGCTGCCAACCGGCGGTGACGAACGCCCGACAGCAACCCGGAACCCGGTAAACCCGGAACAGACTGCCCTGCAAACGACTGGGACTGCAGCAGACCCGCGCTGTGCCGGCCATCAGGTCGCTCACGTCGTCATGGACCGCGTGATGAATTCGGGGCTAGCCGATCAGCATGGCGTTTTGCGCCAGCCAGGCCAGTTTCCTGTCGACAAAACTTGCTACCGTGATACCGGCGGGCTCCTCCGGCAGTTCAAACTCGCCAGAGGCCTGACGGCGTGCGAACTCCGCGACAATGGCCGCGACTTCCGTTTCTCCATTCAACATCACCACAATCCGTTGCAGGGCCGGATCGAGTTCCACGGCGCGATGCACCCGGTTGACCACAAACCGCTGCTGTTGTGCGAGGATCCGGTTCAGCGGTGACACCTCGGGCCGGTCACTGACCTCACGGGTACAGGAAATTGGCCGGAAGCTCAACTCCAGTGGGCCGGAGAGCACCAGCTGCAATGCCGCATACGCCAGGTCATCGAAAAGTTTTTCTTTCGAACGGGCTCCGATTCCCGCCGCCTGCAGTCGTGAGCCGGCGTCGTCGACGATCTGGTCGATGGCCACTGGAACGCCTTTTGATTCGTCCAGAATCTGCAAAAACACCTTGGTGTCGCTATCGGTAACCCGGAAGCGGGCCCCGTTTCGTGGCGAAAACTCCAGCGGCTGCCCCTCCTGCAAATCGGCCTCGGAATGCAGCTCGACAACGCTTCTCAGGTACCCACCCCTGAGGACTGAAGGCCGCACCGTACGCTCAAACTGTTTTTCGGCATGACAGAGCAGAGACCGGCGGAAGGTCCGGTTGACCACAAAATCGTGGTACTGTTCACGCATGATGTAGTCATCGGTCAGATTCTGGATCGTCTGGTTGACCAGGTCGGGACGGTTTCCGGTCCACATCGCTCCGACGTTGGCGTCACCAAAATATTGCAGGTCATGATGTTCTGCAGTTTCGATAAATTCATGAAACCACAGCGGAAAGTTGTTCGTCTCGAGGTGCTCGTGATAGAGGTACTCGTCGGGCATGTCCCGGATCAGGTCCGCCTCCCGTTTGAGAGCGGCCCGGTAATGATCTTCGTCCGTCGGTGCACAGTGAGCGAGGAATTCAAGCAGGTGCCGTGCCTGGCGGACTTTCTCCCGGGGGTCATCAACACCGTTGGCATGAAAAGTCATCATCTGCCGGATCACGCCTCTGGAAAACCAGCCCGGCATGGTGTTGTAACTGACAAAGACCAGTCCGCCGGGCGCGAGGTGTCGTTTGAAGGACTGCATCAGGCTGCTGCGGACTTCCTCCGGTACCCACGAATAGACTCCGTGGCAGATGACATAGTCAAACAAACCCAGTTCGCCGGGTGTGTTCCGCGCGTCAATGTGTTCCAGCTGCACATTGGTCAAACCGGCCGCGGCGGCGATCTGTCGCCCCATCTCGATTTGCACACCCGACAGGTCAAAGCCGACAAAATGGGAATCCGGCAGGGTCTCGGCCATGGCCAGCAGATTGGCTCCGGTGCCGCAGCCGATTTCCAGCAGGCGGCATTTTTCCGCAGGCGCCGGATCGAATCCAAACAACCTGCCGACGGATTCGAGAAATGCTGGATGGGATTCGCGACAGGAGGCCGCGGTGTAGGGCATCGCGTCATAGGCCAGCTCAACATCAGACTTGCCAACATCAGACTTTATTGTGTCACTCACGCATTTACTCCATAAAAAAACGGCAACTGATGACCAAACCGGACCCCGTCGCACGAGCCATCTGCCCACACGAATCCGCTTCCATTACGGCCCGGGAAAATTGCCCCTGAATTCTAGCCCGGATGATCGGCACAAGCCATGGTGAAGGACGGGGGCAAGTCTGCCGGACCGGCGCCCTTCCGGTAAAGGCCCGCATGACGGGAGAAACTGCGGGGATCAAGCACCGGACTGTAACCAGCGCGGAGCCCCGGGGAACCCGCACGAAGAACCGGCTGGGCAAGCCGCGACTGGTGGGAAGTCACTTCCATCGTGCGCGT
>JBGSVU010000152.1:0-11388 GCA_041752775.1 Pirellulaceae bacterium
CTCTCTACAACCTCGCCTGCGCCTGGTCGCTGAAGAACGATCCGGACAGGGCTTTTGATTTTCTCAATCAGGCCATGGACGCGGGTTTCGACAAACAGTCCGACGCTCTTGACTTGCTGAAAAACGACCCCGACCTCGACAACATTCGTCAGGACCCGCGATTCGAGGCCATTCAGAAGTGGGCCGAAACCGGCAAAAAACCTGAAACGGCCGATCCCCTGCTGGGCAAATGGGAAATCAGGTCGGGCACCAAAGCCGGCGAAAAAATGCCCCTCGAAGACCAGCCTGCCGAATTCACCATCACCGAAAAACAGATCCTGATTCCGGTCCCCGGCGGCGGTGACGGTTTCGTCATGAGCTACAAACTGGACCGCGAAAAATCTCCCATGCAAATCGACATGACCATCGACGCCGGACCGGCGCCCGGTGGACAGGCCAAAGGCATTGTGCAGCTGGAGGCGAACCAGTTCACGCTCTGCTACGACCCGACCGGCGAAAAACGGCCTGAGAAATTCGAGTCCACAGCCGACAACGGGTTCTTTCTGTTCCGCTCGGAAAAGAAAGCCGACCCGCCAGCGGCCCTCGATATTGCCGGAACGTGGACGATCGAATCCGGGATGCGGGCCGGTGAAGCCCTGCCGGCAGAAAGCATGGCCGGCGAAATCAGTATCGAAGCCAACCAGATCACGATCCCCGCCGGAGAAGAGTCCTTCGTCATGGAGTATCGCATCGATGCTGCCGCCGACCCCAAAAAAATCGACATGAAAATTCTTTCCGGACCGGCACCGGAAGATTCTGTCGCTGTGGGAATCGTCAAACGCGACGGAGATTCGCTGGTGTTGTGTTACAACGCCATGGGCCCGGACCGCCCCGGCGATTTTGCGTCCACGGCCGAAAATGGTTTCTTTCTCTTTTCGCTGAAACTGAAAAAGTAAATCCGTTGAAAACCGCGTCTCTTTTTTTTCCGGAGTCCCGATGAATCGCTGCAGTCTGGTGGCTGTCCTGTTGGCGTTGATGTCTCTGTCTGGCGCTGACGCCGTGGCCCAGCTGCAGATCGTGACCGATGTCTCTCCACCGGCGGCCCAGTCCGCCGTTGAGTCGTCGGTGGCGATCAATCCGGTCAACATCGATAACCTCGTTGCGGGCAGTCTGGTGCGGGGCCATCCCGAATCGCCAGCTCCCAATTTCAGTTTCGTTTCCAGGGATGGCGGAAAATCCTGGACGTCGGTCGCCGTCCCCAACCCCGACGAGCGGACCCAGGGCGACGATGTCGTGCTGTTTTCCGCTGACGGTGTCTGCGTTCACGCCTTTATTGCGTTTGCCGGTTTGTGGGATCCGGCACCGGAACGGGCCGCCAACGGAATCGGCATGGTTCGCAGCAGCGACAACGGAGCCACGTGGACCCCGCAGACCATGGTGATTGACCATTTCAATTCCAAGTCTCCGATGGAAGACAAACCGTGGCTGGTGTTCGACCGCTATCGCCGCTCGCCGCATTTCGGCAACCTTTATTGCAGCTGGACCCGCTTTGACGTTTACGGCAGTGAGGATCCCCAGGACACTTCCCAAATCCTCTTTGCCCGCAGTACCGATGGCGGCGTCTCATTCGAACCGGTTATCCGGATCTCCGACCAGGGTGGCGACTGCCGCGACGACGACAATACGGTCGAAGGTGCCACGCCCGCCGTCGCTCCCGACGGGACGGTCTTCGTCGTCTGGGCGGGGCCGCGCGGAATCGAAATGGACAAATCGGCCGACGGCGGAAGAACGTTTGGTACCGATCGCGCGATCAGCGATATGCCTGAAGGCTGGGCCAGCGAAATCTCCGGGATCGGCCGCAGCAACGGCATGCCCGTGACCGCGGTCGATCATTCGCAAAGTCCCTATCGCGGCCGGCTGTATGTCAACTGGATCGACGAGCGCAATGGTAACAAGGACGTCTTTCTGCTGAGCAGTTCCGACGCAGGCGAAACCTGGAACAGCCGCGTCCAGGTCAATGATCCGGCAACCGACCAGGGGCGCGAACAGTTTTTCACCTGGATGGCTGTGGACCCGGTCGACGGGTCGGTGAACATCGCGTTTTACGACCGCTCCGCCACGGTGGGTAATGCGACCCGGCTGACACTGATGCGCAGCATTGATGGCGGAACGACGTTTCAGAATATTCCGCTCGATCAACCGGCCTTTGATTGCCAGGCCGAACAGTTTTTTGGCGACTACCTCGGTATCGACGCGCTTCAGGGGCGCGTTGCCATCGTCTACACGCGATTCAACCCGGGTAACCGCCTGGGTGTCGCCTCGTGCGTGATGGATTTCAAACCCGGCTCCTGTGAATTGATCGAACACGGATCGCGGACTGCGGACCAGCCCGAAAAAATCACGGTGCAACACATTCTCGTTGGTTTCAGCGGATCCGTGCCCGGCAAGGAAATTGCACGCAGCCCGGAAGAAGCGGAAAAACTCGCGCGGCAACTGGCGGAACAGGCCCGCGGCGGAGCCGATTTCGACGCGCTCGTGAAAGAGCACACCGATGACCAGCATCCGGGGATCTACCAGATGGCCAATTTCAATGTCACGCCCGATTCGGTGAACGCCGAGTCTGAAGTGCCGCCAGGTGAAAAAATGTTCCCCCGTTCCGGCATGGTTCGCGCTTTCGGCGATGTCGGATTCGGACTGCAAATCGGCGAAATCGGCATCGCGGAATATTCACCCGAATCCAGCAAATATGGCTGGCATGTGATCAGGCGGATCAAGTAGACCCTTGCGGCGAAGCCGCCATTGCCGGACTGGAATCTGGTTGGCCGCCCCGAGTCCGGTTCTGGGCCAAAGGCGTTCACCCTCAACGTTTGATTCCGGCCGGCGGGGCCGCGGGTTGATTCGTCTGGGCGATGTCGGTGGGCGGAACGCGTTGCAGGACGATCAGCGGATTGAAATCGGTGAGCAATGGATCCGATTCCATCAACAGGGCGATATGTTCGCCATCGTCGTAGAACTGGATCAACCGGCGCGATACCCGTTCCGATTCGTCGGGCAGTTTTTCGTTTAACTCGACCAGGATCCGGTTTTCCTTTTTCTCCAGCGCCTTCCAGGTGCCGAGGGTCGGTTCCCGCAAAACCTTGCCGTCGCCATCCTGGACTTCGAGGTCGGTTTCCAGGCGTCCGTCCGGTCGAAACTCGAGTGCGGCGGCGATCGAAAGATAGGTTGCTGCCTTGTTGACCAACGTATCCCGCTCCGGGCCTTCGGTCATGCTTTCCAGGTGGGCCGCCAGTTTTTCTTCATCGAGGTAACCGACTCCCGCCCAGATTCCTTCCAGGCGGAACGTGGCTGCAATGGCTGGACCGGCTACGGCCTGCCCTGCCCCGGTACCCTGAGTATTCTGCGCATGCGCGGAAACCAAAGATCCGGCAGCATTCAAAAACACAGCGGTTGCAAATCCCAACGACGCCCAGTTCCAGACTTGTCCGGCAGTAAATCGCATTCCATCAGCTCCCAGGGTTCCATTCCCGAATCTGTTCCGTCACTGTGCGCGGCGGAACATCAGCTTTATCGACAATCCGGCCATGTTGGGCGGAGTCATTTTGATGGTATCGGCATCGATCCATTCGATCTCGTGCCGGGTTGTCTGCTGCATCAACGTGCATTCAATCGCCGCTGGCTGGTCGCTGCTGGCATTTTCCACTGGCGTCCATTTTCCGTTTTTTGTGGAATCGATCATTCCGGTTCGGGTCTGGGTCTGTAATGCACCGTTGCGGCCAAAAGTGACAGTGATCGCGGTGGACAGGGCATCGGTGTTTCCGGTCACCGCAGAATCGGCGGATTTTCCGGTGCCCATTCGCGATTCCAGACTTTGTCCCGAATCGATCGCCCAGGTTCCCGTCAGTTGACTGGCTGTCGGATCACTGCAACCAGCCATCAGGACCAGCAGGATGAGCAGATGAAACGGGCGAAAACGGACTCGGCGGAGTCGGCAGCCCGGAAACAGCGTGCGTTTTGCGGGGGCATTCATGAGCGTGCTTTCGTTGGGGACAGGCGTTCACGGGTCGATAACACATTGTCCATGTTTTAGCGGGTCAGACCCCGGCGGGGGAACGGCTACGTTCGGGAAACGGTCGCTGGCAGCGGGTGGACAGGTAAACTCTGGCGATTGTAACAATTTTGTTGATCAGGCTCACTTTGACGGACGATATACAGAACGTACCGACCTGATTGTACGAACCGTTGGACACTCTGGTCCCGTCCGATGGCCAGTTGTGTCTGTCTGAAAAAGACCGACCAAACCGGTCAGCTGGCTGTGAACTGGCTCAAGGAATTTCCGGGGGGAACCCAAACCATGCGACAAAAAACCGTTTATTCCCTGCTCGGCCTGATCATCGCCGCAACGCTTGGTTCCAGTCTGGGCTGTTGCGGACCGATGGGTTGTGGCGGCGGGCTGGGGATCGGTCCGGGCTGTGCGGCCCAAAGTGGAGGATGCTACGACTGTGAAGGCGGATTCGGTCCACGCCAGATGGCCAGCGGTCCCATTGATGCGCTGCGCCAGGCGAAACGTTCCCTGGTTTGCGGCGGCGGTTGCGGCGAAGTCTATTATGGGGAATGGATCAGCACGCCTCCGCATTGCAACGACCCCTGTTGCGGAACCGAATTCACGGGAGGCGCGGTTCGGGCGCGACCCTTCTGTGTCGCGGCTTCCGCGCTCCGTCCAGTCAACCTGGTGACGGCTCTTTATGGCAAACGCCACTGCGACAGTTGTGGCGGCGAAGTCGGCTGTGATGCCTGCCTCGGTGGAGCCGGCGAGGAATATTATGACGAAACATCGGTGATCAGTTCAGGATCGCCAGGCTGCAGCAGCTGTGCCGCACGGGCCGCAACCGGCCACGCCGGCAGTGTTGCCACACGCCAGACGGCGATGCCGGTCAGTGCTCCGCCGGCTCGCATGGCCACCCGGAATGCTGGTGCCCCAGCCGCCTCCGGCATGCGATAGAAAAACACACCGCTTCCCCGCCAGTCCCCATGGGCAGCCGGGAAGCCAACGAAGTCAGCCACAGAAATGCCGGAGGGTCACAAGTGACGCGATCCTCCGGCTTTTCTATTTCCTGCCTCTGACTGAAGTGTACTGTCTGTGGCCGCCGGCCCGTTTTCTGGACGGGAGGGATGTTCGTGCGATACCGGTGTGACAGAACGGGAACGTTTGCCCGACGGGATTTCCGCAGTTTCTTCCTGTTTCTGATTCGAAAAGGCACCAGCCGCTTGGGGCTGTTCGCAGAATTTGTTATCGCCCGGAGGTTCTGGTAAGCTGGAGTTGGCTCCCGTCTTGCTGCTTTTCCACTTTATTGACTGGCCCCAAAGGGGGCCGACCCTTGCACAGGCAAACAGGGTCAGACCCCTTGTGGGACAGGCTCTTGATCTGTCCATCCGATTTTTTTGATCGTGAACTCCGGCCGGAGCCGGATCGCGCGCATTGCTTTGTCGAGGAAAAGAATGAGCCAGGACCAGGACTACCGCCCTGACGACTCGACCGTTATGGGCATGGGTTTCAGCGACGAGGATTCCAGCGGGTTCATGCTGTTGCCGGAATTCGATGTTGAGTTTGTCGAAGCGGTTACGCGATACGAGATTCTCGGCGAACTGGCCCGTGGCGGCGTGGGTGCGGTTTATCGTGCACGGGATCGCGATCTGGGGCGGATCGTGGCGATCAAGGTTCTGCTGAAAAAGCACATGGGCAATCCAGTCCATGTCCAGCGGTTTATCAATGAATCGCGGATCATGGGATTTCTGCAGCATCCCCACATTACCCAGGTGTATGAGTTTGGTAACTGTCGCGACGGACGGCCGTTTTATTCCATGTTGCTGGTCGATGGCGTGACGCTGGCCGACATGCTGCGGACGCGGAAACAGCAGTCCATACAGTTGTCGGTGCTGCTGCGCATTTTTGCCGGCGTCTGCGAAGCGATGGACTACACCCATTCCCAGGGCGTGGTTCATCTGGATCTGAAGCCCCGCAATATCATGGTCGGGTCGTTCGGCGAAGTCCATGTGATGGACTGGGGGCTGGCGAAAACCCTTCGCCGCGAGGTTTCACAGAGCATCGATTTTTATTCCGAAGATGAGTTGTTCGGTGCCGGAATTCTGAATCTGGACAACGAAGAGCAGAATTCGGTCTGTGGCACGCTGGCGTACATGTCTCCCGAAATGGCCCGCGGCGAAAAGGTGGGCAAGGCCAGCGATATTTTTGGACTGGGGGCAATTCTGTGTGAAATCCTGACGGGCCAGCCGCCCATCGTCGGCAAAAACAAACAAGAGATGTTTCGGGTCGCTGCTGCCGGCGAAATCGGCGGGGTCCTCGAAAAGCTGGATGAGGCGGAAGGCGACGGAACTTTGATTCGTCTGGCCAAACGGTGCCTCGCATTGCGTCCCGGGGATCGCCCACAGAGCGTCCGCGAACTGGTCGCTGACCTGAACCACTACAGTGAATCGGCCCTGTCGCGAATCGAAAACGACATGACCCGTTTTTTTGAGTTGTCGCTCGATTTGTTTTGCATTGCCGGGCTGGACGGGTACTTTCGCCGGATTAACTCCAATTTTTCGCGCGTCCTCGGCTTTTCCGACGAAGAACTGTTGTCGAAACCGTTTATCGAATTCGTGCATCCCGAAGACCAGGCCAAAACCCGACAGGTCATGTCCAAGCTGCGCCAGGGCCAGCCGATAGCCCGTTTTCGCAACCGGTACCAGTCGGCCAACGGCGAATTCTTCGAGTTTGAATGGGCCGCCAAAGCGATCCCCAACGAGAATATCGTCTTTGCCGTAGCCCGGAATGTGACCTGATTTCGCCAGAACGGTTCCCGGGAGAGGGCCGTCCGGGTGGCGAGTTACCCCAGCCGACCCCAGCACGTTGACCAGACATTCGCCTGAATCTAGAATCTGGACTTCCAAACTTTGTGGTGGTCGTAGCTCAATTGGTTAGAGCGCTGGATTGTGGCTCCAGAGGTTGGGGGTTCAAGTCCCCTCGACCACCCTCCCCTCCTCTTTCGCAGCGGTTGGCAACGGGTCCCGGCCGTGCCATGTTTGTGGATGTGTTGGGCCCATGGCGGACAGATAGGCCCGGGTTGCCGCGGCGTGGGAGCACAGTCGGGCCAGTTCACTGGGTCAAATATTTCACTGGGTCATCTGTTACACAGTTCATCCGTGACCCTGGGCGTGGCAAATTTCCGCGAAACGTCTGCGGTTTTCCAGAATTTCCTCTTTGCTTTTTTCGTCGGGCAGCACCTCGGGCGAAACCAGTCCCGAGTCGCGAATCACCTGGCGAATTTCGCCGGTCGACCCCAGTTCACCGCAGGCCATGGCCTGTACCAGCCCGTTTCCAATCGCCGTCGCTTCGACCGGGCCGGGAACGACCCGCCGGCCTGTGGCGTTCGCGGTCAGCTGGTTTAACAAGCTGTTCTGCGAACCGCCGCCGACAATGTGAATCACGTCAAATGTGCGCCCGAGGATCGATTCCATTTTTTCCAGTACATGGTTGTAGGCCAGAGCCAGTGAATCGAGTGCACAGCGAACAAAATGCGCAGGTGTTTCCGGCAGGGGCTGGCCGGTCTGTCTGGCGAAATCCGCGATCGCACCCAGCATGCTTGCTGGCGCATGAAACCCTGGTGCGTTCGGATCGATGATCGTCCGGAAGGGCGGTGCCTCTCCCGCCAGCGCGGTCAGTTGCGCGTAGGAAAAATCCAGGCCTTCGCCCTGCCACGCCACCCGGCTTTGCTGGACCAGCCACATCCCGGCAATGTTTTTCAGGAAACGGGTCGTGCCGCCCACGCCCGCTTCGTTGGTAAACATCGCGTTCTGGCTGGCTGGTGTTACGCAGGGCCGGTTCAGCTCCGCGCCCAGCAGGCTCCATGTCCCACTCGACAAAAAACACCACGATGAATCCTCGCTGGCAGGAACTCCCGCCACCGCGCTGGCCGTATCGTGAGAAGCCGGAGCGATCACCGCGAGGTCGCGCGGCAACCCGGTTTGCGCGGCAACTTCTTCGCGAATGGTTCCCAGGCGGGTGCCGGGCGATACGGTGGCCCCCAGCATTTCCGTTCGCATTCCCAGACGCTGCAACATTCCATGGGCCCACTGTCCCGAATGAACGTCCAGCATCTGGCTGGTTGACGCAATCGAATGTTCGACCGCTTTTTGGCCCGACAGCCAGTAGTGAAAAAGGTCCGGCATAAACAGCAGGGTCTTGGCACAGGCCACCAGATCCGGACTCTCGCACTGCAGGGCGTAGAGGGAATAAAGCGTGTTGATCGGCATCATATGGATGCCAGTCGTCTGGTAGATTTCGCTGACCGGGATCCTTTCCTGGGCCTGGCGGCAATATTCCACGTTTCTGGGATCCCGATAGGCGTGCGGCAATCCCAGCAGCTCTCCTGACGCATCCAGCAGCGCCCAGTCGATCCCCCAGCAATCGACGCCAGCCGAAACCAGCTCGTGCGAGTGGTTGCGTGCCCAAACGCAGGCGCAACTCAACCCGGCCAGAATTTCCCGCCACAACCCGCCAATGTCCCAATGCAATCCGCTGGGCAACCGCACTGGTCCATGCCCGAACCGGTGCAGTTCCCCGACCATCAGCTTGCCGCTGGAGTCGATACCGATCGCCATCACGCGGCCGGACTCGGCACCCAGATCAATTGCCAGATGTATTTTCATGCAAGTTTGTCCTGTGTTTACAAAATTGGGCAGCGTTTGCCGTTCTGGTCCAAACCCGATACCGCCCCATGCGGAATGCAGAAAGTTGGGACGATCGCCAGCAACGACTTATTTTAGCGACTTCTTTGATCCGTATATCCTGTGTGCCCGTCGGACCCACTGCCCGATCCGCCGCCCCACGCCTCCCCCAATGGCCACCGTTCTGAACGGACCTGTGTCGCAATCCGAATCCGTTTGCCCAAGGGTGGTTCCCGGTCGCAGCGGGCAACGGGTGGCTACAATCTGCCCTGCCAGAATCCCTGCCCTCCGTCCGGTTTTTCCGGGTGACAGCCGCGTCCAACAGTGGGTGTGGGGGCGTGTCACTCCAACCGGTTTTTGTAAACTGGACTGGTATCGTTTCCCTCAAATCATCAGAACACGCATGAGTAACACCCAGCTCAAGACTCTTGAAAAATATATTCAGCTGCAACAACAGATTGCCAGTTACCATGTTGTCATGTCGGCGGCGCGGATGGGGATTTTTGCGGCGCTGGAGAACGGCCAGAAAACGGACTCGGAAATCGCAGCCGAGTGCGGAATCGAAGTCGTTCCCTTGCGGTTAATGCTGGCCGTGCTGATCGAGACTGGCCTGATTGAAAAGTACGAGGAGCTGTACGCGCTGGCTCAGGTCGCGCGGCTGTTGCCCGACCTGAAACAGATCGACGATTCCCAGTGGACGGGAATCGACCGCTGGCTGAAAGGAGAAGCGGATGCGGGCGTTTCCGATGCTGATCCGCTGTCGGCACAGATTTCGGATCCGCACTGGATGTTGACACCGGCCGCGATGGATGCTGCCGAGGCACTCGATTTTGGCAGGACCCGCTCGGGGTTGCGTGTCATGGAAGTGGCCGGCGGACCGTGCGTGGTCAGCGCGACTCTGGCGCATGCCGATCCCCGCTCGCAATTCGTGATTGCCGACTTGCCCCAGGGGATTCACCTGGCGCGCGAGACTGCCGACAGTATTGGTCGGCTGGACCAGTTCGAATTCGTGCCAGGCAATCCCTTCGACCCCCCGCTGGAGGACGGTTCGATGGACCTGATACTGGTCGCCGGTGTCTTGCGGCGGATTCCGGGCGACCAGTGTGCAAACTGGCTGATGCGTCTGGCGCGAATTCTGAAAACCGGGGGCGAGTTGGCGATTCTGGACTGGTTTCCCGGCCAGGAAAAAGGCTTTCGCAACCTTGTATTCAACCAGCTGGAACTCAGCCTGCGGCATCGCGACGGCGGGCTGGTCACGGCGAAACTGCTGCGGGAGTGGCTGGGTGCAGCGGGGCTGGAAAACGTACAGTATGCCAACCTGCCGGCAGCACCGCACATTTGGGGGCTGGTACTGGCTCAAAAAATGTCGCCGCACAATTGAAATCACGGCAGCCGGATTTACACTTGTCAATAGGTGCGGCCGCCTGAAATCCCGGCAGCATTTCGGCTGACAGGAATTCGGTTTGGCGACTTTTTTCAATTCGGGCAGGTTTGGCGATGTTCTACAAACTGGTTCTCGTCAATACCGAACGGGGCATCGACCAGAACAGCTGGACCCTGCGACTGCCAGCGACTGTGGGCCGCGATCCTGCGCTGGATGTGGTGATCAATCACGAATCGATCAGCCGTACCCATTGCAAACTCTTTCTGAACACGCACGATGCGCTGACTGTGCGCGACCTGGGATCGACGAACGGGACCTATGTTCACGACGAACGGATCACGCAGACCACCTTGATGCCGGGTGACATATTGCAAGTCGGCTCAATCACGCTGCGGATTGAATTCACATCGGACACCGATGCCGGAATTCCGAAGCCTAAAAAAGCCATGCACCTCTCTGCGACCCAGCCGATTCTGACAGGGCAGAAATCGCAACCAGCACAGAAAGCCGCCCAGCGTCCGCAAGAAAAGAAGTGGTGGCAGTTTTGGTAGAGGCGCGGCCCTGACAACCGGAAGTTGAACCGAACCAGCAGGACGGGGCCTGTCTGGTTGGCCCTGTTTCGGGCCAGCCGCTATACCTGCACCGACCGGCGGGACTCGAAGGGGCGGTGGTCTTCGTCCGGCTCACTGGAATCTTTTGCCAGACGGCTTTCGGCGAGGTCGATCTGGTACAGTCGCTGGCCGGCGGGCGTCGGGTACTGGCCCGTCACGCACGCCCGGCACAGTTCGGATTCCGAAAAACCAATCGATTTTGCGATCGAAGCGACCGGCAGGTAACGCAGCGTGTCGGCCTTGAGTTCGCGCGCCATCTGCTGCTGGATTTCCGCTGTCAGGACTTCGCCGCCCTGCAAAAAATTCGGCGCAAACAAATGACGCACCGAAGACATGTCAATGCCGTAAAAACAGGGCGCCACAATCGGCGGACAGGCGACCCTCACGTGGATTTCCCGCGCTCCGCCCTCGCTGCGAATCCGCTCCAGCAACGCCTTCATCGTCGTCGAGCGGACGATGGAATCCTCCACCAGAATCACCCGGCGCCCGTTCAGTACCTCGCGCAGCGGTGTGTACTTGATACGGGCCTTTTCGGTCCGCGCGGCCTGGGAATGCTCGATGAAGGTTCGCCCGCTGTAACGGTTGCGGATCAGGCCTTCGACCGAACGCAGCCCGAGGTGGAACGCCATCGCGTCGGCCGCGCCTTTGCTCGTGTCCGGAACGGGAACCACGATCGTGTCGCTGTCCAGT
>JBGSVU010000153.1:0-7382 GCA_041752775.1 Pirellulaceae bacterium
CGTCTCATGAATCGCTTCAAACAGAAAAAAACCGCACGCACCTGTGGGCCCGGTCGCCGGGGAGCCGCTGTGGTCGAGCTGGCCGTCTGCCTGCCAGTTGTGTTCCTGCTCGTTTTTGGCTCGATCGAGGCCGCCTCGCTGCTGTTTGCCAAACAGGCGATGGTCGAAACGGCGTACGAAGCCGCCGTGGTCGCCGTCAAACATTCGGCCACCAACGCCGACGCGATCACGGCTGCCAACCAGGTCGTCAAGGCCAAGCGGCTGAATGGGCTGACGCTGACTTTCAACCCCGCCAACATTGAACGCCTGCCGCGCGGAACAACCGTGGCCGTTACGGCGACAGTTCCTGCCACCTCCCACCGGCTGATCAATAGCCGCATCATCGGCGTCAACCAGATCGCTGCCACCGCGGTGATGATCAAGGAATAAACAGGGGCCGAAATTCATGCTTTAATACCCAACCGGCAGTTCGTACCCGCTCTCCGCGAATCCTTCACGACCCTTTTCGGACCCGAAACATGAGTCTTCTGAAACCCGCCGCGCCAACACGTCCAGGGCATTCTCCAGGAAGCCGCGTAGGGGTCCGCTCCCGCCGGGGCGCCATCCTGCCGCTGGTTGCGGTCTGCATGGTGATCCTGTTTGTCGCCGTGACGATCTCCGTCGATGTGGCGCGAATTCAGCTGACCCGCGCGGAACTGCGCACGGCGACAGATGCCGCATCCCGGGCCGGCGCCGAAGCCCTCGGCCGGACGCAGGATGCCGCACTGGCGATTCAGGCCGCCCAGAACACCGCCCTGCTGAACACGGTCGGTGGTCAACCCCTGAATGTGCGTGCCAGCCAGATCCAGATAGGCCGAACAATACCCGATACCGACGGCAACTTTGTTTTTACCACAGACCAGGAACCGTTCAACGCCGTGCGGGTCACCGGTTTGCGAACAACCGGCAGCATCGACGGTCCAGTTCCCATGCTGTTTGGAAAACTGTTCGGGGTCACAAAGTTCGAGCCGGTCCAGGCCGCTACGGCCAGTTCCCTCGACCGCGACATTTCACTGGTGCTGGACGTGTCCGGTTCGATGGCCAGCAACAACCGCTTTCAGGGACTGAAAAATGCCCTCGGTGTTTTTCTGGGGCAACTGGCCGGCACCGAGATTGAAGAACGCCTCTCCCTGAATGTTTACAGCACAACCGCCCGGAAACTGGTGCCGCTGACCGCTGACCTCGCACTGATTGCGTCGGAATTCGACAAGGAGGGCCCCAACGGCTTTACCGCCATCGGCGACGGGCTGACACTCGGCAACACCTCGGTTTTGCGCGATCCGCAGGCGCGACCCTTTGCAGAAAAAACCGTAATCCTGATGACCGATGGCAACCACAATACGGGCGTCAGCCCGGATGTGGTGGCCCGCACCATGACCGGCGTCAAAGTCCACACCATCACCTTCGGCTCCGGCGCCAACAGACCCCTGATGCAGAATGTCGCCCGAATCACGGGCGGAATCAGTCTGCATGCCAACTCGAACCGGCAACTCGAAGACGCCTTTCGCGAAATCGCCCTGCAGCTGCCCGTGCTGTTGACCGAGTAAAAAACCACTACCCGCCCAGACTTTCCGCGTCTGTCAACTCCCGAAACCACTTGACCCGTCCGTCATCATGAACCTTTTTCAGCCCACTCCCACCCGCGCCAGACTGCAACGGCGATTCCGGAGTTCCAGCCGGCGCGGTGCGTTGACCGTCGAAGTCGCGATTTGTCTGCCGGTCCTGTTTCTGGTTCTGTTCGGGTGTTACGAACTTTCCAAAGCCAACATGCTGCATCACGCCGCCGAAAACGCGGCCTATGAGGCGTCGCGGGCAGGCATCGTGCCTGGTGCCACACCGCAAAAGTGCATTGACTACGCGGCCAGTGTCCTGCGCTCTGTCGGTATCACCAATTTCAATGTGCAAGTCAGCCCGACCACCATCAACCGCGACACACCCGCCATTTCTGTCCTGGTCGAGATCCCGCTGCGGACCAACACGCTGCTGGCACCGATGTTTTTCGGGAACAACACTTTTCGCGGTTTCTGCGAGATGAAACGCGAAGCCCTGTAGTTGATTTTGCCGCTGCTTTGGGCGAACATCGTCCGTTTCCCAACGGGTTGTCTGGAGCAGAAGATGTTGAAGGTCGGAATTGCCGGAATCGGATTCATGGGCTGGATCCACTGGCTGGCATGGAAGCGGGTCCCCAACGTCGAGGTGACGGCGATCGCCACCTTCGAACCGGAACGGCGGGCGGGCGACTGGACCGCGATTCGTGGCAATTTCGGACCGCCGGGGGAACAGGTCGATCTGTCGGGGCTGGAGGTTTTTGAATCTGCGCAGGAGATGGTTGCCGGAGCGACGGAACTGGACCTCGTCGATGTCTGCCTGCCCACACGCTTTCACCCCGACGCCGCCATCGCCGCACTCCAGTCCGGACGGCACGTGCTGTGCGAAAAACCTCTGGCGCTGAACCTTCACGACTGCGACCGGATTCTCTCCGCCGCCAGTTCCGCACAGCGGCAACTGTTCGTCGGACACGTTCTGCCGTTTTTTCCGGAATACGACTGGGCCCTGCAGCAAATCAAATCGGGTCAGTTTGGAAAACTGCTGGGCGGAACGTTCAAACGCGTGATCTCCGACCCCACCTGGCTGAACCATTTTTACGACCCGCAATTCATTGGCGGGCCGCTGCTGGATCTGCACGTTCACGATGCCCACCTGATCCGTTTGCTGTTCGGACAACCGTCCGGCGTCACCAGCCGGGGCCGGATGCGTGGCGAAACCGTGGAGTACGCATCGACCCTGTTTGATTTTGCCGATCCGGCGCTGGTGGTGTCCAGTGTGATGGGTGTGATCCACCAGCAGGGCCGGCCGTTTACGCACGGATTCGAGATTCACCTGGAACAGGCGACGTTACATTTTGAAGCGGCTTCCTTTGCCGACCTCGGCGAACTGATGCCGGTGAAAATGCTGACCGGGGACGGCAAAGTGGTGCGGCCCACGCTTTCGGGAACCGATCCGCTGGAGGGTTTCGTCGCGGAGTTGACGGAAGTGGCCAACTGCGTGGCGGAAAACCGTCCCTCCCGGATTCTGGCGGGTCAACTGGCCCGGGACGCCGTGCAGTTATGCGAAATGCAGTCCGAAGCGATTCGCGGCGCCGCTGGCGGATAAAACCTTCGCAACGCCGCGCATGTCCTCCAACTCCGGCAACCCAAACACCTTGCGCAACGAGTGACCCCCACAATGAGTCACAAACCGCACGAGCCAAAAAAAACCGCGAGGCCATGCTTGATGACCTCGCGGTAAAAATCTCTGACAGATTCGCAGCAATGGGAGCTGCTGGGAGAAAGGCGGAATCCGGCGTGCCAGGCACTTGCTCGTTGTTGATTCAAGCCTACCCTGTTAAATGGTCCCTCAGCCGTAAATGCCAGAGAAATTCGGTTTTTCCCGTTTGAAGGGGAATTGAGTTCATTTTAACCGGATCATCCGGTTTCAGCGAGCGGTCTCTGCTCACCCTGCATGTTCGTTGGCCACGATTCTTTTTCGTTGGCCACGATTCATTATCGACCTGTGCCGCGAAAATGTTCAGTCGCGATGGACTGAAACCGGTTTCCCGCAAAAGCCGGAAAAAAAGCCGTGCTGCGGATTATTCGCAAATCCCATCGCGGTGTCCATTGCAAATATCTTCATTTCGCTGGCATACGATTAATTCCATCATTGGCCTGGGAATTGCACCATCCCGGAAGGCAAACAGGGGTTTCCGGCAGCCCTAAATCAGGCTCCAAAAATCTTTTTGATTTTGTGAATCGTGACGGCGCGACCGGCGCGACCGATACTGGTGGTCAGGGGGATATGTTTCGGACAGACCGCGACGCAGTTCTGCGCGTTGCCGCAGACTTGCAGCCCGCCGGGCTGAGTCAGCGCTTCCAGCCGGTCGCTGGCCCGCATTTTTCCCGTGGGGTGGTTGTTGAACAGCATCACCTGGCTGATCGCATGGGCGCCGATGAACCCTTCGTTGAATGCCGGGACCGACCGCTGCTCAAACGCCTTGTCCGATTCCCCTGGCTGCTGGGTCACGTCGATTTTCAGAAACTGCGGACAGGCCTCGAGGCAACAGCCGCAACTCATGCATTCCGACAGCGGGTAGTTTTCTTCCTGCAATTCCCGCGACTGGCGGGGTCCAGGCCCCATGTCGTAGTAACCGTCCACATCGATCCAGGCGTGGACCCGTTTGAGATTGTGGAACAGCCGCTTGCGATCGACCGCCAAATCGCGAATGACCGGAAAACGTGACATGGGCTCCAGCCGGATTTCGCGCAAGTCATCTTTCAGCAGGTTGTCTACCAGTGCCGAACAGCTCTGGCGGACGCGGCCGGTGATGACCATCGTGCAGGCCCCGCAGACTTCCTCCAGACATCCGCAGTCCCACGCGACGGGCGTCGTCGCGTGCCCATCGGCCGTTTGGGGTCGCGCTGCGATTTTCTGCAGGACACTGATCACGTTCATGTCCGATTCATATTCGACGTTGAAGGTTTGCCAGTAGGAGGGCGAGTCCGGTTTGTCCTGACGCAAAACGCGGACCCGGAAATGTTTGATCGTCTCGTTGTAGGCGTCCCTGATCATGCTTATTCAAAAACCGTAAGGATGGTTGGGTGGGTTATGGTTGGTTTGGTGTAGCGGAAGGGCGCGAGCCCTCCGGTGTCCGAATTAATCCTTATTGCACAAACGGGCGATTCGTTTTGGTAACCCGGCGCGCTTGCGACGGCAAATGGCGTTGCCCATCCACGGGCAATTGCTTCTCCTTTTGCGTCGGGCCTCCGTTAAATCAACTTTCCGCACTTCCGCCGGGTTTCAGTCACCGGACGGCTTGCGCCGTTCCGCTACCTCGCAATTGTTTTGCTACAGCGATTTCGCTCACCGGACGGCTTGCGCCGTGCCGCTGGACTGGGGCGCTGGAAATCGCGTTGCCTGGCGTTCGTTCCAGACTTTTTCAATCATCTCGGCACCGACCAGCCCGTACAGCCGGGGCCGCGGGGTGATCAGCGATGTGTCAACGTCTTCGTAAGCCAGTTTGGGGTGTTCACCGTTCCAGGTCGCAACGGTGGATTTCAGCCATTTGCGATTGTTTTCATCGAAACGGTCGCACCACAATTCGGCTTCGCGCCGCCGGCCTTCGTCATCCGTGGAGGCGAGTGACGGCATGGCAAAATCGGGTTTGTAATGGGCACCGCGGCACTCGTCGCGCTGCAAAGCACCCCGGACAATCGTCTTTGCCAGCGGGAACATGTCCTCCAGCGACTTGGCGAACACAATATTCTGGTTGGTCCAGTTGCCGGTATCGGACAGGCTGCAATGCAGCGCCCGCTCGTGCAGTTCGGTGATTTTTTCATAAGCCGCCGCCAACTGGTCGTTGCGTCGCACCACAGTGGCGGCCTTGGTCATGACATCGCCCAGTTCGCGATGGATCAGGTAGGGGTTTTCGCGACCTGCGGGCCGTGCCAGCATCTCGCTGTGGCGTGATTCCTGGGCTTTTTGGGATCGCGCAAACACTTCGCTGCTCAAATCGCGCACACTGCCATGCACGCCACTGGCGATCAACGTCTGCAAACAGGGCCCCAGAAACAGGCCTGAGAAAATGCAGCTGAGCAGCGAGTTCGCGCCCAGCCGGTTGGCGCCATGGTAGTGGTAATCGCACTCGCCGATGGCGTAGAGGTTGGCAATACTGGTCCGCTGGTTGACGGGGCTGCCTGGGCGCAATCCGCCCTGCGGAGTCCGTTCGTAATCCGCCCACAACCCGCCCATCGAATAATGCACCGCCGGAAAAATCTTCATCGGGACTTCGCGCGGATCGACACCCTGGAATTTCTGGTAGATGTCGAGGATGCCACCCAGCTTGCGGTCCAGTTCGGATTTGGGGATGTGTGTCAAATCGAGGTAGACGCACAGCCGGTCTTTTTCCACGCTCAGATTTTCGTTGACGCAAATGTCAAAAATTTCACGTGTCGCAATGTCACGGGGCACCAGATTGCCGTATTTCGGGTAACGGTCCTCCAGAAAATAGTAGCGGTCCGATTCCGGAATCGTATTGGCGGAACGGGGATCCTGGGGCGTGCGCGGGACCCAGACCCGACCGCCTTCACCCCGTGCCGATTCGCTCATCAACCGCAACTTGTCCGCTCCCGGTATCGCCGTGGGATGGACCTGGATAAACTCGCCGTTGCCATACTTGGCCCCGGCCTGGAAACAGCGGCTGGCAGCGCTGCCCGTGCACATCACCGACATCGTGGAACGGCCATAGACCAGCCCCGGTCCTCCGGTGGCCACCACGACCGCTTCGGCGGGCAAAGTGCGGATCTCCATCGACGCCAGGTCCTGCATCACGATTCCGCGGCAGACACCTGAATCGTCCAGCACCGGGCCGAGAAAATCCCAATACTCAAACTTGCGGACCAGTCCCTGCGTTTCCTGGCGGCGGACCTGTTCATCGAGTGCGTACAGCAGTTGCTGGCCGGTGGTGGCACCGGCAAAGGCCGTCCGTTTGTACAGCGTGCCGCCGAATCGCCGCCGGTCAATGTAACCTTCATCGGTGCGGTTGAAAGTCACGCCGAGGCGATCCATCAGCTCGATGACTTTCGGAGCCCAAACGGACATTTCCTGTACCGGTGGCTGGTGCTGCAAAAAATCACCGCCATAGAGCGTGTCGTCGAGGTGTTTCCATTCGCTGTCTCCCAGCTGCCGCGTCTGGTCGTTGCAGCTGTTGATCCCGCCCTGGGCACACACGCTGTGGCTGCGTTTGACCGGAACCAGACTGACCAGATCGACGGGAATACCCAGCTCGCCCAGCTTCATCGTACAAGCCAGCCCGGCCAATCCGCCACCGACTACTACCACTCGGCCCTTGTCCATTTTTTTGCCTGAAAATTCCAGAATGCTCGTTGTCGTTGACTCAGTTCGCTGATTCAGTTCGATTTGTGGGGCGCACTGATTTTGTGTTCATCGGGTGTCACCAGACCGCTGTCCACCCGCGATTTGTAAATTTCGTTTTCGCGAATTTCAGCCGCGTCGGCGTCGGTTCTCAAAAAACCAACCAGCGCGCTCATCCCGATCAGGGCAACCACCAGTCCGATCCCGAGGCAGATGTGACTGGCCATTCGCTGGGCTTTGGGCGTCACCCAGACACCCCACGTGATGCCCATGGTCCAAAGCCCATTGGCGAAATGAAACACACACGCCAGTACGCCCACCACATAGGCGGCCGTGACCAGCGGATTCTGCAAGGCCCGCACCGCTGTCGATGTGGCATTGTACGGCCGAAACTGGGCCAGTCCGACAGCATCGGCGATCCCCTCCCGGAACCACTC
>JBGSVU010000154.1:0-3824 GCA_041752775.1 Pirellulaceae bacterium
ACAGGTTTTACATCCAAATAAAACACGAACGAACCCATTTCCCCAGCCCACCCGCCGCCGAAGGCGGCGGGCAGGGCGGGGAATTGATTGCGATGTTGGGCCACCTTGACAGTGCAGGTCCATCCCGTATCCTGGTGGACAGGGAAAGATGGGTGTTTCGTGCCGGAAAATGTCGTTCTGGCGGACGTGGCAACTGGAACTGTTGCTACCACCCCGCCCCGGACTTGCACCTTTGCTTGCATGGACCGGGAGCCCCATGGTTGTATTGTGTTCGGGCCGGTGGGAAAATGCTTGCCGCACAGCCGGCTTGAACCGTTGACTGTTTTTGAAACCGCAAGCAACAGGAATGTGGCGGACCCATTATGCATTCGGGCCTCGTGTTCGAATCGCCGCTTCATTCCCCAGATTCAGGGAGATTGATCCGATGTTGAGAAGAGTTTTTTCTGTGATGACGATGGCTGCACTCGTTGCGGCTCCCTCGTTCGTGGCTGCCCAGTGTACCAATTGTGGTAATTCCGGCCCGGTCTACAGCCAGCCGATTTCGACTGGTTCGTACAACATGCCGATGTCTTACGGCCAGCCGGTAAACTACGGCGCACCGGTTTCCTATGCCCAGCCGATGAATTATTCGGCGCCGACCTACCAGAACTATCCGGTTCAGTCGATGAATTACCAGTCGCCAGTTTCGTACGGTGGTGGCTGTGGTGGCTGTGGTGGTGCAGTCAGCTATGCCGCACCGGTGATGGCTGGTGGATGCAACGGTTGCGGCGGACAGAGTTTTGTTTCTGCTCCGATGATGAACAGCGGTTGTGGCTGTGGCCAGTCGATGCCGGTTTACTCCGGTTGCGGTGGCTGTGGTGGCCAGATGATGGGTTGCGGCGGTCAGGTGATGGGATGTGGCGGATGTGGTGGCCAGGTCGTCTATGGCGGCGGCATGATGGGTTCGGGATGCTCCAATTGTGGTGGCGTTCCGATGAGTGGCGTTATCGTGGGCGACGGTGCGATGCCGGTAGAGCCCATGGCCAATGGCGTTGTATCGCCTTCGGACGTTGTCAGCCCTCCACAGCCTGTTGAACAGGAAAATACCGGCGAATCGACTCCGCCTGCGGGACAGGACAAACCAGCCGAAGACACCAGCGGCCTGTAGACCGGCCTGCGGCACATCGGGATCCTCTGGAGGGTCCTGTCTGGAAAGTCTGGCTGGTAACGGCCGGAATAAATACGATGACCGGCGATCCTCTGGATTGCCGGTTTTTTTTTTGGATCGACTTGCGATAGACTGGCACGAATTCAGTCACGCCTGTTGAACGCGAGTTTTAAGGAGCCCGGAAATCTTGGAAATCGAAACCGGACCCCGTCCTGTTGCCGGCCACTCCGGAATCTACCGGAATGACAGTCGCCGGGCGGGCACAAATCATCCTGGCATGAGCGAGTTGGAGCGGTTGCTGCATCTGTTCGTCAGTCTGCAGATTCTGTTTGGATCGCGGCGGGGAGGCATGGCGCCGCTGATTGTGATCGCGTTGCTGGTGGCCGGGTGGTTCTTGTGGGCTCATTACAACAACCCGCTGCGCACGCTCGAAACGGCCGACCGTCGCTGGGACACGGGTGTGACTCAGGACCGGATCGATGCCATCGCCGAGTACAAGTCGATTTTGCGCGGCAAAGACGCGATTGATCCGCAACGAAAACTGCTGGGCAGTGCCAACGATCGCGCGCGGCTGTACCGGAGGATCATCGAGTACCATGTGAAGTTCGACCGGGACTTGCGGGAAGGGCGTGAGTGGGTCATTGCTGCATGGCAGGAGAATCTGCGGGACCTGAATTTCGGCGAAGAGAAACTGGATGGTTTCTACCGGATGGTGGTCGATGATATCCGGTCCCGCGGTGTCCGGGCTCCCATCGATCCGCAGCGAATCAACATGGAACGGCTGGACCAGTTGTTGCCATCACCGCGGGGTGCGGGCCGGCAAAATTTTCCCTGACAGCATTGTGGGCACCCGTTCTGTTGGCCTCAGACCAGCAGGTGCAGAAAGCGGGTCGCCGTTCCGAGTACCAGAAAAAATCCGCACAGGTCAGTGACGGTGGTCAGGATCGGCCCCGAAGCCAGTGCCGGATCGAATCGCAGGATGCGCATGACCAGCGGCAAGGTGCCGCCGATGCTGACCGCGACCATGGTGTTGAGCATCAGGGCCAGCCCCACGACCAGCCCCAGCCACGGGTTTCCCTGCCAGAACCAGGCCAGCAGCGCCAGCAGTGTTCCCAGCACCAGGCCATTGATCATTCCCACAGAAATTTCCTTGAACCAGACCCGCCAGACTTCCCGCGGTTCAACCAGCCCCAGTGAAAGTTCCCGCATACTGACCGCCACAGCCTGGTTGCCGCTGCAACCGCTCATGTCCGAGATGATCGGCAGAAACACCGCCAGGGCGATCACCTGTTGCAGGGTCTCCTGGTACATTGCGATCACACTGGCCGCCAGCAGGTTCAGCACAATATTCACGCTCAACCACATCAGCCTCCAGCGGGAACGTTCCAGCAGAGGCATGGTCCGCAGTTCCTCCCGGATCAGACCCTGCGTTTTCCGCCAGTCGTCCGAATAGCGTTCTCCCAGAGCCTGTTCCAGCGCCGTACGGTTCACGACACCGAGCATTTGACCCGACTCATTCACCACCGGAACACCGAGGTAGTGGTGTTCGAGAAAAAACTCGCGCAGATCGTCCAGGGGCATCTGGTCGCCAACCGATCGGGGGTTTTTGATCATGATCTGTTCCAGGCGGGTCTGGGCCGATGCCAGCAGCAGATCGCGCAGCCGCAACACGCCGACCAGCGTCCCTGTGCCCTCAGTGACGTAGGCGTACTGGACTTCGTAATCGCTGTAACGGTCGGCGTGAATCCGCAACTGTTCCACGGCCCCGGCAACTGTTGTCCCTGCATCCAGCGAGACATAGCGGTTGTCCATCAGTCCCCCCACGACGTCGTCATCGTAGGCCACCAGCTGCTTCACCCGGTCGGCATCAGTTTTGTCCAGCAGGGCGAGGATGGCTTCTGCCTGGTCCGGGTCCATTTCGCCGACGAGGTCGGCCTGGCGGCTGGTCGGCATTTCATCGATGATGTCCGCGGCAGACTCCACCGACAGGTCTTCCACCAGCTCCGAAGCGCTGGAAAAAGGCAGCAGGTGCAGGACATCGGCGGAAATCTCTGCCGGCAGCATTTCCAGCAGCCGCAACTGGTCGTCGGAGTCCAGCCGGCTGGTGACCAGAATCAACTCGTCGGTGGGCAGCGTGGCAAAACAGTCGGTAATCGCGGCGGCGTTATCACTTTCGATCCAGGCATGGACGTCGTGGATTGTCTTTCGGTTTTTTTCGGGATCGCTCATGCGAATCGTGCCCTCGGGAGCGGATGGCCAAAGTGAGGAAATTCCGGATGCCACAATGCGGCGGGCAATAATGCTGCTGGTTTTCTGCCGCGGCTGCGGGTTACCAGTCTATAGGTCCGGTCGCAGGACGTCGCCCTTGGCGGCCTGCGAATTCCGGTGATCCGGAAAATCGGGCCCGGTGTATGTGGGTTTTGGGAGTTGGGATGATAGACTGGAGATTACTCCGACAGGAACCCTGTGGGTCGCGATTTCACCAGCCGGAAAATGGGCCTGCAATACTGCCGTATGATTCTTTTTGACTGACCGCACATTGATACGCATGAATTCCAGACTGCCCAGCTCCCCGCCCGATCCGATTCGGGTCCGGCAGATGCTGGGCAAGTACCGCATTGAGAAAAAGCTTGGGCTGGGTGGTTTTGCCACGGTCTATCGCGCGATGGATACGATC
>JBGSVU010000155.1:0-4170 GCA_041752775.1 Pirellulaceae bacterium
CCCGCCCCCCATTTCAATAGGTGGGTGGCACCAATCGGGCACCACTCCGCACACAGCGCTGGACGCAGTGCACAACACAGACCTCGTCATGTCCAAACAGTTCATTTCGCAAAGCCCGCGGCATGGCCAAACCCTCCAGAAAACCAGCCCTTTTCCCAAAAGCTACCCGCCCCCGCCCCCCATTTCAATAGGTGGGTGGCACCAAATCAGCACCAGCACCAAATCAGCACCAGCACCAAATCAGCACCAGCACCAAATCAGCACCAGCACCAAATCACCAAATCACCAAATCAATTGGCCAGGCCGGAAGCCTTAACTAATTCCGGAATTCGTTCCGCCAACTTCTGTCTGGGATACCTCACGGGCCGGACTGGGGCGTGGCCCGTGAACCAGCAGGGGGCTGATGCGCTGGCAACTTTCAGGTGCAGGGTGAGCCGTTTTGGCACCAGCCACGGTCCTACGGAATGAAGCGGGGCTGGCGCCCAAACGGCTCATTTGAGTACTCTGGCTCTGGATTTTGCCAGACCAACAGGCCGGGCTAGTTTTCTTTCTCGACATGTGCCTCTTCCGATCCCGGAGGCAAACGGACATCGGTCACTACCAGGCCCCTGATTCCGGCGGTTGTGGTGCCAAATCCGTTGTCGTAGGCCGGATTACGGAACTTGGCCGGAACGTTCAAGTCGTCAAAAAATCCCGGATTTTCCGCCTGATTGCTGGCGATCCGGTCCTGAATCGATCCGTTTCTGACAAAGATCACAGGGGGAAGACCACCAGAAGATGTTGCGTTCGACCAGATCACTTTTCCTTTGGTGTCCAGAAGCTGAAATTCCGATATTTTGGGCGTGATCGACAAGGATTGCGACTCACGGCCGTCCGGCGACTGATAGGTTGCTGTTTGGGTTTCCCCTACGTACATTCGCGCCTTCAGTGTGTATTCGGCCGGCGAATCCAAAACCCAGCCGTTTCTCTCAGCCAGGCTGGTCAGGGACGATTCAATCCGCGAATCGTACTGGCCACAGTCTACTTCGATTTTTACGCGTGCCCCTGCGCCCATGACATAGACGTTTTCATAGTTGACCCGTTTCAGCGTTTCCATGACCCCCTCACCAGGGAGGTCAACAGCGCCGATGATGAAGTTCGGATCGTTGGGGCTGCCGACGGAGTAGCAAAGTTTATTGTCGACCACATTGATGGTGCCATCGCGTCGCGTTTCGTTCGAAGCAGTCGATTGTGTGGCAAACGAAACCGCGTACTCCCAAACGGGAATTTCCCGTGCCATATCGTACAGCACCCAGCTTCGTCCATCGGAACGACCGATGAACAGATATGAATCATCAATCGGCTGAATGGTGGCTCCGAAAGGAGAAACGGCCCGCGAGGAGGGGAGGACCCGTGGCGGGTTGCTGGTCCCCAGGCTCCAGATGACAATCTGTTCGCTGGAACACGCGAACAGTCGGCTGCCGGTGGGATCAAATCCAACACCCGAAGTATTCCCTTCAATCGGCAGAACAGCAACCGTATCGCCTGTTTCCGCATTCAGGACGCGAACCCGCTGGTCTTCCGGCAATGCGATCCATTTTCTGCCCGGGCTGATCACCGGATCGGCCTCAAAAAACGACTCCTGACCGACCTGAAAAACACTCTTTCGTTTCCCGATATCCCACATCACATAACCCGCCCTGCGCCAGCGGTGAAAAACGCGATCGTCAGAAACAATCTCGGCGTAATACTTGTCGGAAGTTCGTGCCCCAGCATCGTTACTTTTCCAGCGGACAACGGGGGTCGGAACATCCCTGGACGGATCGCTGGCCCACAGTGTCAGTGTATTTTCGTCATCGGCCTGCATTCGCTCCCTGGAGGAAGTCAATGCCATTCGTGCCGGCGGTTCGACAGCCAGCAACATCTCGGTCGCCGGGAGGACGTGTTGTCGGACCAGCTTTTTGCCGGTCATCGACAACCAAAGGATCCTTCCCGGTTTGTCTTCAAAAGTCGTGCGTGTTCCGACCGCCATCCAGCCTTCGGGACCACCGACTCCAATAATCCGGACGATGGTTTCGTGAAAGTCAAGGCGGGGAAACGAAGCACCGGCCATTGGCAGGGTGACCGTAGTCGCGGGGGGATCGGGCGAAACCTTTTCCGCTGTTTCGTCACTGTTTCCCCACGCTTTCATCGATTGGCCTTTTTCGAATTCGAACTCAACGACTTCGGTGAGTTCGGAAGGGCGTTGAGCCGCAACCCCCTTCAGTTTGGCGACAAACTCGCGGTCGGCCTTGCCCAGTTTATCGATGCCGACGTTGATTTCCAGGTCATTGTCCAGCCGGTGCAGCGTGATTTCGTTGGTGTCAAAGTTGAATCCAACGGGAACCGCCTCGACTGTGAATTGTCCCGAATCGTCTTTCCAGACCCGCTTGCCATGCAGTGCCCTGATTTCCCAGCGAAATCTGAGATCACGGCAATCAGCGACTTCCCGCTGTGACATATCAGCAAAGGTAAATTCGACTTCGACTTTGCTCCCCTTGAGCGCGGTCACGACCGCTTCCCGCCATTCGTCCAGAAAGAAATGATAACACTCGTCACCGGCCCTGAATTTTCTGGGCCAGCGAAGGTACTCCTGAGCGGAAAGCTCTTCTTGAAACAGGGACAGAATTGCAATCAGAAAAAAGTATCGAAGGCAGATGCGGATCATTGCGAAAATCCTCCGGAAGACTCGGTCAGGGATTCGGTTTTGCGGGCCGGTGCTCAATATGCATGGAGTCTATTTGACGTCCCCTCCCCTCTCAAGTCCCGCCCGAAGTGGCTTCGATGGGGTCAAACCTGGTTTTCGGTTTTCAGGGTGGTGGGTGGTTGTTTCAGTTGCAGCAGGAACCGTGTGTGTGGCAGGCCTGGCAGGCCGCTCGGGCCTGGCAAGCCAGTCAGGCCCACCGTGAGGCGGAGGCCGAGCCAGGACGCATTCGTCCAGGCATTTCCCTGGGCTGTTGTTGCCCGGGTTCGCGGTGTTACTGGCAGGTGAGTGGATTGTTCGTTGTGTCAGGGATTTGCGCGGGTTGCCGTAACGCCGGGCACGATCACATGGATTGGACAATGAAAGAGAGTGGGCAACGGTCGAGGCGGTGGTGCGTTTCTTCAGGGGGCGTGCCCTTTGTAACGGCCTACGCGCCGATGGGGTCAACGCAGTTGTGTCAGGGGTTTGCGCGGGTTGCCGTAACGCCGGGCACGATCACGTGGATTGGACAATGAAAGAGAGTGGGCAACGGTCGAGGCGGCGGTGCGTTTCTTCAGGGGGCCGTGCCCTTTGTTACGGCCTACGCGATGGCACCCTTTGTTACGGCCTACGCAATGGCACGCCAAAGGACTTGTTGACTGTGGATTTCCTGTGGGGCGTGTATTGCCCGCGGATGTGGTAACAAACTATCCGGGCTGAAAGTTTTCGCCGGGCAGCGCGAGGTCCAGCCGGATCGCTGGTGGCAAATCAACAGGCAAAGTGACGTCACGGCCAAGGGCCAGACGCATTTGTTCGATCTGGTCGAGCAGACTGAGTGAAAGATCAATGAACAGAATCTTTTGACCGCCGAATTCGCATGCGCCGCCGCCGACGCCACCGAGGTTTTCGTAACGAACGCGATAATTCAGGGATTCGGCGAGTTCAACCAGCCGGTCAAATTGGGCAACTGCGGACATCTGTAGGGCTTCCTTGCCAAAAAAAACAAACTGAGGCGCGACCGGCGGGTCCCAGAGCCGGGACGGTTTCATAACCTGAGTTGACTGGACATGACTGAGTCAACTGGACATGAGTCTGGCGATTGTAGTCGGCACGCTTTCAGCCGACCACACCGTTTTGACGATACCAGAGATGTAGCCGGGGGATCCTCGCAATACGAGTTTTTTACTGTTTGAGCGGCAAGCAGTGCGGTTGCGACGTGGTGTGGAATGGCGCGGGGTGTCTGGTGAGGATGAACCGGAGGGCTTGCGTCCTGCCGCTACAACGCCTCACCGGAGGGCTTGCGCCCTGCCGCTAACGGCGCGGGTGTTGGCGCTGGGACCGGAGGGCTTGCGCCCTTCCGCTATCGGGTGGAGCGGCGCGAGCTCACCCAGTGGTTCTTCCGCATTTCCGACTTCTCGGATGAGCTTCTCGCCGCCATCGACGGGCTCGAGGCCTGGCCCGAGAAGGTC
>JBGSVU010000156.1:0-6859 GCA_041752775.1 Pirellulaceae bacterium
GGCGCCGGTGTTGCTGGCCTTTGCAGTCAATTTGATTGCGATCCCGCTGATGGCATGGCCATTGTCGAAAATTCTTGGACCGGTTCTCGGGCCAGGCCTGATTGTGCTGGCAGCGACTCCTTCGACGCTGGCGTCGGCGGCCGTTTGGACGCGGCGGGCTGGAGGCAACGAGATTATTTGCATCGTCAACACGATTTTGACCAACGGGCTGTGCTTTCTGGTTTTGCCGGCGTGGGTCTGGCTGCTGTACGGGGTGGCTCCTGGAGAATTGAGTTTTCGCGACACGATGTTATTGCTGCTCTACCTGGTCGTTTGTCCGATGATTGCCAGCCAGCTGGCCCGTGGACACCGGCCGAGTGCCGGATGGGCGACGCAACAGAAAAACCTGCTGGGCATCGTGGCCCAGTCCGGAATTCTGGTGATGGTCCTGCTGGGTGCGATTCAGGCTGGCGAAAAGATGCAGTCCGGCAGCATGGCGCCGACACCTGATTTGATCGGGTTGATGCTGGTGGTCGCGGCCGGGTTGCACATTCTGGCGTGGTGGACTGGTTTTGGCATCGGTCGATGGATGGGCATGGAGCGCGCGGACTGCATCGCGGTCGGTTTCTCGGGCAGCCAGAAAACGCTGATGATTGGCCTGACCACCGCGGTTCAGTTGCAATTGAGTATCCTGCCAATGGTCGCGTACCACATGTTGCAACTGGTGATTGACACCATGATCGCCGACCGGATTCGCCGGCGGTCAGCGCCAGAGAATGAATCAGGCAGAGGTTCCTGATCGTGCGAAATGGGGTTGGCCCCCTGTTTTGGGGCGCACGTTTGCCGGCATTTTCTGGAGGGAATTCGGAATGGGGTCACCCGCAGGCCCCGATTTCGGGCTCCCTGCAGATTGTCCGAAACGGGCTGGGCCGATATAAATAGAGGTAATTCCACGGTTTCGGAAAAATCATGCGATCAGAACTTCTGAACTCCCTTCGCACTGCGACCCAGCCCGGCAGGGGTCTGGTTTTGCTGCGCGAGTATTAGCGCGCGGACGTCCCGGTTAGGACGCTGCTGACGACCCGCGGTTTCGGGGTGCGTCGGCTTTCTCAATCCCGCGCGGTGGGTACACGGCGGGAAAAATCCGTTTCCTGAACAATCTTCCGAAGAGCCATGCGAAAACAACTGGACGAAAAACTGAATCGCTTTCTCGATCTTGAAAAACAGATGGGCGACCCTGAAATTCAGGGCAACTCGACCCGGATGGCTGCCGTGGCGCGGGAGCATGGAACGCTGGCCAAGACCGCCTCACGGTATCGCGAGTACCGCGAAATCCTTGAAGAAATTGCCGGCGTTCGCGAAATGTCCAACAGCAACGACCCGCAGGAATGCGAGCTGGCAGAAGCTGAATTGCCGATTCTGATGAAGCAGCGCGAATCGCTCTGGAACGAACTGCTGGACATGACAGTCGGTGGCGAGGACGGGGCGCGCAACAAATGTGTGATCGAGTTTCGGGCGGGCACCGGTGGGGACGAGGCCGCGCTGTTCGCCCGCGATCTGGCGGAGATGTACCAGCGGCACTGCGTCGTGAAAGGCTGGAAATTTTCCCTGATCGACGCCAGTCCGGGTGAGGCCGGCGGGTACAAGGAAGCGACGGCGAGTATCGAGGGGGAAGGCTGTTACCGGGAATTGCGTTACGAATCGGGCGGGCACCGCGTCCAGCGGGTTCCGGAAACAGAAACCAAGGGCCGGATTCACACTTCGGCGGCCACCGTTGCCGTCATGGCCGAACCGGAGGACGTGGAAGTCGAACTGAAGGCCTCCGATTACGACGTCGACCGGTACTGTGCCAGTGCCGGAGCCGGTGGACAGCACGTCAACAAGACGGCATCGGCCATTCGCATCACACACCATCCCACCGGGATCGTTGTGAAGTGTGTGGATGAACGAAGCCAGCACAAGAATCTGGCCAAAGCCATGCGGGTTCTGAAATCGCGGGTCTACGACTTCTACCAGCAGAAAGAAGCCCAGGAACGGGCGAGCGAACGCAAAAGCCTGGTCGGATCAGGCGACCGCAGCCAGCGCATCCGGACTTACAATTTTCCGGACAACCGCGTCACCGACCATCGAATCAACCTGACACTCTACAAACTGGACCAGGTCATGGCCGGTGGAGTCCAGATGCTGACCGACGCGCTGATCGAATACGACCGCCAACAGTTGCGCGAGTCGATGGGCGACGAGAATATCGAATAACGATCGGCTAATCAGCGGCAGCAGCCGCGCGAATGGCCGACAATACATCGGCGTCGTCCGGCCATGGGCGCTGGACGATTTTCGCGATCAAGCCTCCCCGTCGTGAGACGACGGTGCGGCCGTTAACGACAATTTCAAATTGTCCCCGTCGGCCTTTTCCGGTTGTGACTTCGTTTCCAGTCTCTTTGCGAATGAGGGCGGCGAAACTCGCCGCCTTTTGGACGCTGGAACTTCACTTCAGGCAGTGAACAATACGGATTTTCACGGCGGAATTCTCTCTCAGGGTGTGTTGTCCCGGCCGGCGGGATGGTTGAATGAAATGGAATGACTATTTGACCGCTCGCGTGTGCGCCACGATCCAGTCACCAATGATTTCCAGGGCCTCCGGGTTCCAGGTTTCCTGAATGGTGTAGTATTCGCCCATGCCGCCCGTTTCGCATTTCTGGAACAGGTGATTCAGTCCATCGACCACAACGGTTTCAAAATCCTGGTTGCCCCCTTCGGTCAGGGCCTTTCTGATTGCGGGCATGTTCAATTCGGGCAGGACCTGCGTATCCCTGCTGCCGATGATCGCGAGGACTGGGCACTGGATGTTGGCGAGAGCGGGTGCGGGATCGTACTTTAAAAAGAACCGCATCCAGTTGCCTTTTAGCCGTTTCAGTTCGTTTTCGATTCCGGCCCTCAGATTCCTGCCACCCTCTTCCCGGTCGGCCTCGGGCAGTTTCTCGATAATCTTTTCCAGCCCCTTGCGGATGGTCTCCGAAAAGTCTTCGTCGGGACCGGCTTTGGAAACGGTGTCGACGACCAGGCGATTCACGGAAAGAACGATTTCCAGATCCGTTTCGGCAGTACCTGCGGCCCGCAGCATCGCTTCGGCCTGGGATTTTGAAATTCTGGCACCATCCACACCGGTTGCCGCCAGCAGAACGACAAAAGCAACATCGTCCCGCAGTCCCACAACCATGGGAGCGACCAGGCCGCCCTCGCTGTGACCCGCCAGTCCGATCTGTTTGGGGTCAATGCGGTCATGAGACTTGAGAAATTCAACGGCTGCCGAAGCGTCGCGGGCAAAGTCTTCGGTGGTCGCGGGTCCAAACTCGCCGGTGGACTGGCCGAAGCCGCGATCATCGTAGCGCAACACCGCGATGCCCCGTCGTGTCAGATAGTCGGCCAGAACGAGAAACGGCTTGTGTTCCATCAGCGACTCGTCGCGATCCTGCGGACCCGAACCGCTGATCAGGATTACCACCGGATGGCGTCCGGGAATTCGGGGCGTCGTCAGGGTCCCTGCGATTGTGACGCCATCGGCGCTGTTTTCGAAAGTCACTTCTTCAGCGTCGTAGGGGAAGGGGCCGACCGGGCGTTGCGGCCGGTTTTCCCAGACATTCTCCAGGCTGTAGGGGCTCAGCTGCCGGTTAAGAATCAGAGGCAGGTCGCGCCCGCCCTGGCTCCAGGTTCCCTCAGCCGAATCGCCTGCCGAATTCATCGTTCCGGAATACTTCAGGCGGATTGCAGGAACATCGAAACTGATTTTGTCGTCGCGGATTTCCCAGGTTGCCTCAAAGTCTGTGCGTCCCTCCGTAACGCTGTCGAACCTGGCCACGCTGTTCCCGGACGGCAGCGTCAGGATCCGGAACTGCATCACGGGTTGCATCACCCCCATGTTCAGTTTTCCCACCCAGGCTTCTTTCAGCGTTCCCGCGTCCCCGGCGGGCATTGCCTCTGCTGCGGCTGTTTTGTCCTGCTGGACCAGCGTCAGTGGAAATTCAGCGCCGGCCTGGGAAAACGTCCCCTCGGCAGTCGAACCTGCCGCGTTCAGTTTGCCCTGAAACTTCGCGCCCGCCTGGGGAACGGAAAAGCGGAACGACGCCGCATCGAGGTGAACGTCAGCCAGTTTCAACCGGATATTTCCCTGATCGAGGCTGAGCAGTTCACCCGACATTCCGGACGGTTCGTGGGCAACGGAAATTTCCAGCCGCAAATCCGTTCCGCCAGCGTTCAGTGTGCCGGCCCAGGTCGTGGAGCCGGACTCCTGGGCGGAAACCGGCGTGAGGAAGAAGGCGGTGGCAAGCAGAACTGTGGTTAAAAACGTCTGGGACATGGGTATTTCCCCGGAGGATGGACAATGTCTGGCAAAAAAAATCTGCTCTGGACACAATGAGCGGGTCACAAAGGCACCGGGCACCAGGGTTCTGGCAGCAACCTGACCGGCATCCCGAACACCCATCCTAAAACGGATTCATATTGTTGTCAATGACAACAATATGGTTTACAATGACATTTATGAGCGACTCGCAGGACACGATTCAGGAAATTCGCAGGCATTCACGGCAGCTGGTCCGCGAGCTGGATGTCGTTCGGGGAGTTTACCTCGGCACCGGGTACACCTTTTCCCAGTGCCATGTTCTGTTTGAGCTGTCTGCCCACCAGTCGCTGGGCCTGATGGAACTGGCGGACAATCTGTTGCTGGACAAGTCCAACACCAGCCGGACGGTCAAGAAACTGGTGGAGCTGGGGCTGGTTCGAGTCGGAAAAAACCCGTCGGACAGCCGGCAGAAACTTTTCAGTCTTACGCCGTCGGGTGAGCGGGCCCTGCGTACGACGATCGGACTGGCCGACAAACAGGTCGAGAACGCACTGCAGAATCTGGACGAAGAACAGCAGCAACTGGTGATTCGCGGATTGCAGCTGTACGCAGGAGCACTTGGCAAAAGCCGCCGGCAGTCCAGCTACGCCATCCGCCCGATTCAGAAGCGTGACAATCCGCACATCGGGCGGGTCATTCGCGAGGTGTTGACCGAATTCAGGGCCGTGGGCGAGGGGTATTCCATCAATGATCCGGAGGTGGACGACATTTTTGGCAACTATCGTGACGCGCGGTCGTGTTACTACGTGATCACGCGGGAGGATGCGGTTGTCGGCGGTGGCGGGATTGGCCCCCTGGCGGGCGGCGACAAGTTGACCTGCGAATTGCGGAAAATGTTTTTTCTGCCCGCCGCGCGGGGAACGGGACTGGGCCGCCGCCTGATGAGACTGTTGATGGACCAGGCCCGCCAGCGGGGATACCGGCAATGCTATCTGGAAACTCTGGACAGGATGTGGCGGGCCAACGAACTCTACCGCAAAAACGGTTTTGAGTTGCTTGACCGGCCCCTGGGCAACACCGGTCACTGCAGTTGCGACCGCTGGTATTTGCTGAATCTGCAGCCCCCTGGAGTGTCAGGTTCGCAGGGCCGGGCGAAATCTTCTTCGTGATCTTTCGCTCCCGGCGTGGAGCCGGGCGGACCGGATATTTGGGGACCGGGTGCCGGCCAGTCCGGGTGGCAACGCTTTTTCCGGACAATCGAATGCGTTAGACTGGACGACTGCCGGATCGGTCAGATCGTGACAGGCGCTTCCTGTGCAACGCGGCAGGGCCCAGAACGGTTGCGATGGCCGTGCCAAACGGGTTTCGATTCCTCGTGGACTGGTGCTGTTGCGACCGGCAGGATCGTCCACTTCGTCATGGTTCACACGCATCATCCGGGTTCGACCGCAGCAGGCAGCGCAGAAATTTTGTCAGGGGCGAGACTGGAATCATGGGTGGGGCAATCAACCGGATTGACCGGGGAACTGAAAAAAAAATCTCGGACAGAACTGCCGCCGAGGTTACTTTCAAATCGAAAGTAACCAGGCCGGTTGCTGAAATGTCATTGTTGCGGCGCAGCCTGTTGTTGGCCGAGACGTCGATGATTGCCTACATGACTCCCAGTCAGTGCAACAAGTCGGCCGGTAAACTGGGCTTCAGCGGTGGAAAGTACTTCAGCCTGGGCGCGGCCCAGGCCTACTGGTTCTGGAACGACCATGACAGCGTAGTGGTCTTTCGCGGCACCGAGCCCAACCAGTGGAGCGACATCAAGGCCGATGCCAACGCGATCACGGCACTGGCCGAAACCGTGGGGCGGGTCCATCGGGGTTTCAAAGCCGAAACCGATGCGCTCTGGCCTGTTGTCGAGAAAGCGCTCGAAACCAATACAAAACCGCTCTGGTTCACAGGGCATTCGCTCGGTGGTGCGATGGCGACCATTTGTGCGGGCCGCTGTCTGTTGTCGTATATCAAAAGCGAACCGGAAGAGCTGCATACGTTTGGCAGCCCCCGCGTCGGCTGCCGCCAATACATCAATTACGCGCCAGTCCACCACTACCGCTGGGTCAACAACAATGACATTGTCACGCGGGTGCCGCCGGTCTGGTTCGGATACCGCCATGGTGGCCGGGAGATCTACCTGAACCATCTGGGACAGATTCGGGAAATTTCCGGGTGGAAAAGAGTCCGGGACCGCCTGCGCGGGTTTCTGGGTGGACTGCGGCGGTTTCGCATCGATCAGCTTTCCGACCATTCTACACTGGACTACATCGAACACATTTTCGAAGCCATCCGGCTGGAGGAATCGGGCCAGGCGTCGGGACTGGTCGATCGCCCGTTGGGTTCCCGGGCAAAAAAATCAGAGCTGAAGCTTTCGGCCCCCAGCGCTGGGGACGATCCTTCCAGTGCCTCCGTGAATCCTTCTGCCCCGTCAGCCGTCCCTTCTGCCGCAACGAAACCAGCTGCCGGAACGAAGCAGGCGGGCCGGGATCCGGCCGT